>JBOGJZ010000380.1:0-4546 GCA_050745645.1 Terriglobia bacterium
ACGAACCCAGCAAGTGCTGGAAGCTCAGGAAGTTCTGAAAGTAATCCGCGATTCCCGATTTGGATTCGAGCGAACGCGAGAGGCCGCGCGCTGAAGTTTGTCTTCGGGCGGCGCCGGAGGCGCCGTCTCAGCCCCCGGGCAGTGCCGTTCTGGAGCCTCGCCGGGCTCTATGACTTGCTGGAAAAGCAGATCAGGTCATGCTGAACCCTTCGCGTGTCATTCTGAGCGGAGCGAAGAATCTCTGCGGGCTCAGGGCAGGCTCTGCGGCTTGTCCACGGCCCCGCGAAAAGCCGCAGCGTTACAATACGAACGCTGCGCTACAGCCTGTCCCGGAGAGGGTGCCCGAGGTACGAGGGCGGCTGAGGAGTCACTTCCATACTTTGTGGGTGTCCCGGCGAGTCGGGACATGAGTGACTGCTCTGAGGCGAAGCGAATCGGCTCAGAATGACAGCCGCGAGGAGTTCTTCAACAGGCGGCTTAAAAACAATTAATGCCAATTCATCGGCCTATGGGGTAGCATATAGGGTTTGCCCGCAGGCCGTCTTGCATGCCGGTGTAAGCCGCCATCATACACTTCCGCGCAGCAGCTTGGTTGGCTGGAAAAGAAATGACCGTGAGCAGCCGAATGGACTCGCATAAAGTCAGCGCTCGCCTCGATGCAGTCGTACTGTCGGCGCTGCTTATCTTTAGCGCCGGGGGCGCTGTTCGAGCGCGGGCTCAGGTGATCGGCGGAGTGCTCTCAGGCGTAGTGACAAGCGCATCTGGATCGGCGATGCCCCGGATCCGCGTCTCGGTCACGAACACGGCAACCGGCTTTTCCAGAGCCGTCACAACAGATTCAGATGGATTTTACACCGTGCCGAGCCTGCTGCCGGGAACCTACGAGGTGATTGTTTCCGCGCCGGGGTTTATCACGCAAGTTCGGACGGGACTTGCGGTGACGGTAGGGGCGAGGCCGGTGCTCAACGTCACGATGCAGGCCGGCAGCAGCAGGCATATCGCGCGGGCGGCCGTCTCAACGGCCCTCGCGAACCAGACGACGTCCGCGGTCAGCGGAAATGTCAACGCCAACACCGTTCGTAGCGCTCCTCTCAATGGCCGCGATTGGACGCAACTGGCGACTCTGCAGCCGGGGGTCTCAAGCATTGAGACGGCCTCGACAGCCCAGGGGCACGTGGCTCAGCGTGGTTTCGGAGCCGCCATGAGCATTTCCGGGGGCCGGCCGGACCAAAACGATTACCGGCTTGACGGCATCAGCATCAACGACTACTCCAACGGAGCGCCGGGAAGCGTGCTGGGTGCCAACCTTGGCGTAGACGCCGTCCAGCAATTTTCAGTGCTGGCCAGCAATTACCCAGCTGAATACGGCCGCACTTCAGGCGGTGTGATTAATGCTATCACCCGCTCAGGGACCAACACTTTCCACGGCGACGTTTACGAGTTCCTTCGCAACAGCTCGCTCGACGCCCGGAACTTTTTTGATGCCACCATCCCGCCATTCCGCCGCAATCAGTTTGGAGCTTCGGGAGGCGGACCTGTCAAGAAGGGGCATACATTTTTCTTTGCCGACTATGAAGGCCTGCGCCAGTCGCTGGGTGTCACCCGCGTCGATACCGTGCCTTCACCGGCGGCGCTAAGCGGCCAGCTTTCCAGCGGAAAAATACAGGTTGACCCCCAGGCCGCGCGGTTTCTTAACGCTTTTTATCCCCAGCCTAACGGGCCTACTTTGGGGAACGGCGACACAGGGATATTCAGCTTTGCAGGCCAGCAAGTCACCACGGAAAATTTCCTTACGGCCAGAGTCGATAGCAAACTAGCGAAGAACGACCGCATCGCAGGAACCTACATGCGGGACGATTCAAAGACCATCCAGCCCGATGCCTTTGACGAAATAGTATCGGACGCTGTATCCAACCGGCAGATTGCCGTCCTTCAGGAAGAGCACACTTTCGGCCCCGGTTTTTTGAACACGGCCCGGCTAGGTTTCAATAGGGCCATTGGGATCGACGGCGGCGTCACAAAAGTGCTCAATTCCACACTGGTAAACCCCTCGTTTGGCATGATTCCTGGGCAGTTCGCAGGATTAATCTCGATACCAGGAATTACTGGATTTGGCGGAGGACCTAACATATCAGGAACGTCGTTGAGCAGCAGCAAGATCTTTTCCTGGAACTCCTTTCAAGGATACGATGATGCTTTTCTTACGAAAGGGATGAATTCTTTACAATTTGGGGGTGTCGTCGAGCGGATGCAGGAGAACATTTACATCGTAGCAGACTCCAATGGCAGCTTCACCTTCAGCTCGCTCCCTTCCTTTTTGACAAACCAGCCCCTGACGTTTGAAGGACTCATTCCATCCCCCATCGGAGTGTTCGGAATCCGGCAGACGCGTTTTGGCGCTTACCTTCAAGACAATATACGAGCGCGCCGGAATTTAACGCTTAACCTCGGTCTGCGCTATGAAATGACTACCGTGCCGAGCGAAGCCTATAACCGGCTGTCGAACCTTCGCAACCTGACCGATATCCAACCCCATCTGGGCGCGCCATTTTTTACGAATCCGACGCTGCGCAATTTTGAACCGCGTTTGGGCTTCGCCTGGGACCCTTTGGGCAACGGCAAGACCGTTGTCCGCTCCGGCTTCGGTATATTCGACGTCGAGCCGTTGCCATATGAATTCTCAATCATTATTCCTCTTTCAGCGCCATTTTCCGAAACAGTCAACGCGACCATTCTTCCGCCGGGGTCGTTTCCCACCGGCGCTTTTCAGCAATTTTCCGGCAGTACGTCTGCCTTGCGGGACAGCTATGTGGAACACAGCCCGAAGCGCAATTACGTCATGCAATGGAATTTCAATGTTGAGCAGGAGCTTCGCCCCGGCCTGACGGCGACGGTTGGTTACGTTGGGTCACGCGCCGTCCACCAACCCTTCCGGATGGATGATTTCGACACCGTTCTGCCAACGCTGACGCCGGCAGGTTATCTTTATCCTCCCGAAGCAGTCAGCAGCAGGCTTAACCCCAACGTGGGGCGCATCAGCGGGATCATCTGGCAGGGCAACGCCTTCTATGATGCGTTGGAATTGTCGGTCACAAAAAGGATGACTCATGGCGTGCAGATTCAGGGCGCGTATACATGGAGTAAGAGCATTGACACCTCCTCGGTTACAGTCGTCGGCGACGAATATCAAAATACCCTGGTGAATCCGCCTTTTTTTGACCAGGGAGTGAACCGTGGCCTTTCAGACTTCAACATTGGACAGAGCCTTGAGGTAAGCTACACGTGGAAACTTCCGGCGTTGAGATCGCAGTCGCGGTCACCCATCCTGCGCTGGGGACTCAATGGTTGGCAGTTGGATGGTATATATAAAGCAAACAGCGGCGCCCCTTTTACGCCGCTATTGGGCGGAGATCCTCTGGGTACTAAGCTCACGTCAGTCAGCGAAGTGCCGGATCTAGTTCAGAGTTCCGGCTGCCATACATTAACCAACCCCGGAAACCCGAACGAGTATTTCAAGACTCAGTGCCTTAGCTTTCCAGTTCCAGCAAATCTGCGGGGCAATCTAGGCCGCAACACGCTGACGGGGCCCAGCCTTTCGAGCTTAGACTTCTCGCTCCTCAAGAACGATCCGGTCAAAAGAATTTCTGAAAACTTCAACGTCCAGTTCCGGGCGGAGTTTTTCAATATATTTAATCACGCGAACTTCTCGCCCCCGCTCAGTAACCTCGCAGTCTTTGACCCCAACGGTCATCCAATCGCTGGAGCAGGCTTGATTACCTCTACCCAAACTCCTGCCCGCGAGATTCAGTTGGCGCTGAAAATCATTTGGTAGCTGATACGGTAAACTCCGCGAAGAATCTCGCTCCGGAACGCTTGAATAGAACAACCGCCGCGAGGGAGTAATCAAAATGCTTGTGGCAGGTCGTAGAATCGGCTTTACTCCAGCTTGGGCGCGGCTTCGACGGCTGTTATTTTGCGGGCGGGAGCCACCAGGAAGCACAGCGCGGCGCCGATGATCATGACCACTCCGAGCAAGCCAAATCCCACTACAAAATTTCCCGTATGCCTGTCGAGGTAGCCTAATGCGAGCGGAGCGAAGAATCCCCCTAGATTTCCAAACCCGTTGATCAAACCCATCGACGCGCCAGCTATGTTGCGGGGAAGCGTTTCGGTGGGAATAGCCCAGAACGGCCCCAGCGGCGCATACGAACCCATGGCCGCCAGAGAAACGAAGAGAAACGCGAGGAGAGGAGAGGTGCGGCTCAGCAGCACGCCTATGATGAGGCACAGTCCACCGACGCCCAAGGCAAATGCTGCATGGCCGCGGCGCTCCCGCGTCTTGTCGGAGTGCTGAGAGATGAGGATCATCGAAACCGCTCCCCAGATAAAGGGGATAGTGAACAGTATCCCGATGAGCAGATTGCTCATCTTCTTCGCTTGTCCCATGGCTGTAGGCAGCCAGAACAGCAATCCCATCTGGCCGCAGATGAAGCAGAAGTAGATCGCCATAAAGATGAGGATTTCTGGGCGTAGAACCGTACGAACG
>JBOGJZ010000381.1:0-2278 GCA_050745645.1 Terriglobia bacterium
CCGTCTTATTGAGCCTCTCCGTCTCCTTTTCGACACCTTGAAGAACATACTGAGTTTGCGCGCCCGTCCGCATCAGGATCACGCCTTCGACCGCGTCATTCTGGTGCATGTAGCCAAATTCGCCAAGACGTGGCGCATTCCCGATCGCCACTTTCCCGATGTTCTTGACGAGCACGGGAGCGCCGTTTTGGCTGGCCACCACGGTATTTCCAATGTCCTGCAGATCTTTGATCAGGCCGAGACCGCGCACGTAATAGAATTGTCCTCCCTGCGAGTAGAAGCCGCCGCCCGTATTGGCGTTATTGGAGGAAAGGGCTTGCATCACCTGGGGCACAGTGAGGTGATAGTTGAAGAGGCGCATGGGGTCCAGCAGCACCTGGTATTGCATCACCTCGCCGCCAAAACCCGAATCGTCTGCGACGCCGGGAACCGACCGGTAAGCACGCTCCAAAACCCAGTCTTCGAGCGTCTTCAATTGCATGGGGGTCCAGTCAGGGCTTTGGAGCACGTAGCGGTAAATCAAATCGCTGGGGCTGGATAGAGGCGCCAGGCTAGGCGAAACACCCGCCGGCAGGCTGACTTGACTCAACCTCTGGAATGCCAGCTCGCGGCAGAAGTAGTTATCGGTGCCGTAGCTGAACGTCATGATGACGTCCGAGAGGCCGTAGAGTGAGATCGAACGCATGTACGTGAGGTTGGGAATGCCGTTCATCTCAACCTCGATCGGAACGGTGACCAGGCGCTCGGTTTCCTCGGCCGCGTGGCCCGCCCATTGTGTGATGATCTCGACCATCGGCGGTGCAAGATCTGGGTAGGCTTCAATGGGCATGCGCACAAAGGAGATCGCGCCGACAATGGCGACGGCAACGGTCATCAGCAGGATGAGAAAGCGCTGATGCAGGGCGAAATGAACGATTCGATGAATCATCGGATGGCTTCTGTAGCCTGACTCCTGAGCCTCAGCTCTTTTCAGTGCTGGAACGAATTTGCAAACTGGAGAAACAGGCTGCCGTCGGCTACCACTTGCTCTCCAGGTTGCAGCCCGCTCAACACTTGTGTTTTGCCGCCTTGCGTTTCGCCGATTGCAACCAGGCGCTGTGCAAATTGCCGGGGGCCCACCGCGATGTAAACAAACGGACTATTCTCACTGTTTCTCAACACCGCGGAGTCGGGTACCGTGAGCGCGTTTTGAATTGCCCCGGCACTCACGAGGACGGTGACGTACATGCCCTTTTTAAGCTTCTGTCCAGGATTCTGGGTCACAATCCGCACCTGGAGCGTCCGCGTTGCGGGGTCCATGGCAGGCGCAATATAGGAAACGCGTCCTCGGAAAACCTCGGGATAAGCGTTGGTCTCAATGGAGACCTCGTCCCCCTGGTGGATAGCAGCCAAGTCGTTCTGGTAAACGTTGGCCAGCACCCACACTCTGTTCATGTTGGAAATCATGAAGCACTGCGTCGCGCCGCCTTGTAGCACCTGGCCGGGGGAGACGGTGCGCTCCACCACTTGTCCGCTGATCGGAGCAAGCAATGAGATTTCAGGCGACACAGCGGTCTGAAGCACTTGCTTCTGGCTCGATAGCCCGATCACTTTGAGCGCTTGCCAGGCGGCAGTCATATCCGCCTGAGCCTGTACGAGGGTGGATTGGGCCTGCTGCAGAGCGCTCGTCGAGATGGCCTCATGGGCGTAAAGGTCCCGGGCGCGCCGCAGATTTGTTTTGGCCAAATTGAACGAGTCGCGCGCTTTGATAAAGTTGTCACGCATTTGCGCATACTCGGGGCTTGTGACTTCAAGCATCGGTTGACCAGCCTGAACAGTCTCTCCTGGAACCACCAGCACGCGGGCGACCGGTCCGCTTACTTGCGTGATCACCGGCGTGGTTTCGAACTCGTTGTACGTGACAGAGCCGGGGAGCTGGAGCACACGCGGCAGGTTGGAAGCTGTTATCTTCACCAGTTGTAAGTGCGCCATCTGGCCTTCGGGCACGGTGAAGTAGGAAGGCTGCGTGGCGGCTGACCCTGAAGGAGATGCTTGGGGCGAAGCGGCGTCCACTGATACGCTGGAGTGGCTACATCCCGATAATGCTAAAACTGGCAAACAGGCAAGCGCCAGCAGAGCCGCTGCTTTCGTGAGGCGCTGGCGTCCTGCAAACCTGGCCAAGGGATGGCCGCGCCCGGCAGCGTAACGTGCGGGAATGATTCTTTGACTGTTGGTGGTTTTCTTCATGGCAGATTCCTTGTTCCTACCGCCTCTCGGAGTTGCTCGACGGAGGTCATGT
>JBOGJZ010000382.1:0-2488 GCA_050745645.1 Terriglobia bacterium
CTGGGTGTGGCCTCGGTGAGCGCAGCGGACTCTGCAAGAACCTTCGTCACAGCATGCTGTGCAGCCAGACGCCTCTCGGCTGCCTTTCTTGCGCTGATATCTCGAAGGTAGGCGACGAAGACAGGGGCCCTTCGGAAACGATCCGGGTAATTGCAAGCTCAACGGGAAATTCTTCTCCGTCGGCTCGCATTGCCGTGATTTCAATCTGCCGGCCAAGTACGTGAGCTTCGCCGCCGGCAAGGTAACGCGCCATTCCTTGGCGATGCGCCGCTCGAAACGCCGGAGGAATAATGGTATCGCCCAACTCCTTGCCGATTACTTCTGCGCGCTTAAAGCCAAACGTCCTTTCCGCCGCTGGGTTGAATTCCAGAATCGTTCCCTGGTGGTCTGCAATGACGATGCAATCCACCGCACATTCCAGTAGGGCTTCGTGGCTTGCGGCGCGCGATTGCTCTTGCTCCTGCATAGCCTTAGACTCCCGGTGATAGGTCTGGTCGGGCATGGCATGGCCTCGCTTTGATGGGGTGACCGCGGCCCTAATTATAGTGTTATGGCATTAACTTTTATATAACGATTTGGAATCGGTGCGAGCCAATTTATGCCGGCGACCCTTCCCCAAGCGGCCAGTGGGCGATGGAAGCCAGGGCGGAGCGGCATCATGAGCGTCCCGGAAGGTCTTGCCATCCACGCTCAGGTCCTGGATTCGCGCGCCGCGCCGGCGGAGGAGTCATGGGACGGTCTTTTATCCGCATGGGTATTGGAGCATTGTTCTGGTTTTACTATCGTCCTGTAAAAGTGGAGTTTCCAGAGCGGGGGAAATGATGCTACGCTTCTTATCGAGAGGTCTCTCGTACGGTCCGGAAGCCGCCAATGTGGACTTTAGGGCAGCTCATCAACAGCCGTTACCGCATCCTGACAGTAGGCGCTGAGGGTGAAGGGGAAACACTGTGCCGGGCGACGGATGAGCGCTCCGGAAAAGAATGTCTCCTTGACTTTATCCCCTGCAAGCCGGGGGGCGAATCAGACGGCCTTCTTGTTTCACAATCAGACATTGAGAAGCTGCGTGAGCTGAATCATCCGCTTATCGTCGTCCCGGAGTCGATAGAGGAAACCGCAGAAGGCTTTGTGGTTATCAACGACTCCTTTGACGGGTTGACCCTCGAGGAACTGCTCCAGGCGGAGGGGCCGCTTCCGCTGCATCGCGCTTGTTTCATTGTCCGGCAAGCGGCCATTGCGCTTGAAGCGAGCCATCATTCGGGCCTGATCCATGGCGACCTCAAGCCCTCTGATATTCTTCTCATCCGTGAAGATGGTCAGGAACGGGTCAAAGTGCGGGGATTCGGGATCTTTGGCCTGAAACAACACACCTTCGTAAACGTGGCCCGCCTCGCCTTGAACTCCGAGGGTCCGATTCTGGGTCACCCTGGGTACATCTCCCCCGAACAGGCGCTGGGGACGCATGCAGACGCCCTGGACGGCCGGTCAGACGTGTATTCGCTCGGCGTCATCTTCTATCGCGCGCTAAGCGGGCGCCTGCCTTTTGAGCGGGGAAGCTCTATGGAGCTGCTGTTAGCGCACATTTTTTCCCCGCCACCCAGTTTGGCGCAGTCTTGTGAAATAGAGATCCCGGAAGTGATAAACTCGCTCGTTCTGAGGTGTCTTGCAAAACGGCGTGAAGATCGCCCGGCGAGCGCCACGGCTCTGATTGATCAGCTCGGGCCTTGGGAAGCCCGTGAGCCGGCTGCTGCTCAGACTACTCAGGTTCAAGAGGGGCAAGCGGAGTCAGCGCTCGCTGAAGCAGAAGCGCCTTCTTCGGCCGAACCTGCTTTTAGGCTGGCCAATGCGCCGGTTTTTCCGGTCGAATCGGTGGAGTCGCAAACGCCTCCTGTGTTTGTCGCCGACTTCGGGAGCACGGCACACGCTGGTGCAGTGGATTTCAGCGCGGCGGTGCCGCCACCGGCGCCGGCGAATCGGCCCACCCTCGAAGCAGCGCCGATGCTGTCAGCCGGATCGGTGGAAACGAAAACTCAATTTGTGGCTGATTTAGAGACACCACAGCGCACCGAGCTGCAAATAAAGAATGCCAGCCTGACCGCGCCGCCGGGCCCGGTTTCAGCTGCGGCAGCAGCGCCGTCCCCGCTAGATATCCCGCTTGACACCGCACGGGCGCCGGCAGGGGGTCAAAAAGCACCCCCGCGCCAGCAGGCAGTTGAAGGAGAACCAACCCTTTTTTCTAAGACCTACGGAAACCCTCAGAAGACGCGGCCTCCTTCCGGCAGCGGGGCGAAATGGATTTGGGCGGCCGTCATTCTGCTGCTACTGATCGGCGGCGCTTGTGGCTGGCTCACCTATACAGGGCGGACCTATTGGTTCAGACCGCAATTCGTGAAGCAGCGGATTTCTTCACTCATTTCCAGTGCATCCGGGAATGGCGAGTTGCATCTGCAGGAAGTGAATCAGGACCCGGATTCCGCTTCACCAGCGCCGG
>JBOGJZ010000383.1:0-2504 GCA_050745645.1 Terriglobia bacterium
CAACAGGCCAAGCGAGTTCAGATATTCCTGGCTTAGCTTCCCTGTTTTGACGACTGATCCCACGAGCGCCAGTCCAAGTCCATCCAAAATTGATTTCTTGCCAAGCTCGATCACGTTCGCGGGTATATCAGCGTATGTCGTGTTTACCACAAACTCGGAGACATAGTGCGTAAGCCCATTTTTGGTGGATGAATTGGTTGCTTTTGGTGAGCGGGCCATGGAAGACGGCTCAGCCAATGCGCCCGTTGCGCCTGCGCGGAACGCGAGAGCCCCGCCAGCCGTGAGCAAGCCTCTCTCGACCATCATTCTTCGCGTCATTTTCGCCATGCGACCGGTTCACCTCGCGACTGCGCCGGCTGTTACCCGGCCCGTCCACAGATCATACTCTCATTCAAAAAGCGGGGAAAAGGTTTCCAAACCTCTGCAATGCCTGGCTCATTGCTTTTGCGCGGTGTGCAGGGCGGCAATCCCACCCATGAAGTTTTGATAGCGAATCGCGGAAAATCCAGACTGGCTCAGAAGCAAGGTGAACGCTTCCTGGTCTGGAAAGCGGGCGGCTGATTCGTGCAGATACTGATATGGCCCCGCAACGCCTGAAATCCACGTCCCCAGCTTTGGTAGAATGTGAGCAAAATAAAGGCGGAACAAAGGTCCGAAGACCGGCCATTGAACCTGAGAAAACTCCAGGATGGCCAAGCTCCCTCCCGGCTTCAGCACCCTGCCAATCTCCGTGATGCCTAGCTTATAGTCGGCCAGATTCCGGAAGCCAAATCCGCTGGTAATAACGTCCACGGATGCATCGCCGAGGGGCAGCGATAAGGTGTCAGCCCCCACGAGACCAACTGCTGCAGGTAAACCCCGCGCCGTGTTCCTGACAAGCTTTGAGCGCGCCCGCGTCAGCATGGGCTGGCAGAAATCACTTCCGATAACCTGGGCGGAGGAAGAGGAAAAACGAGCCAGCGCAAAGGCAAGATCTCCTGTCCCGCAGCAGACATCCAAAGCAACACAACCAGGTTTCGATAGCGGCTCTCTTAGCGCCTCGGCGATGTGCCGCCGCCAGGAAAGGTCCAGGCCAGCGGAAAGAAAGTGATTCAAAAAATCATAGCGTGGCGCGACCGCATCGAACATCTCCCGGACCAGGCGGGAGGTCAAACGAACGTCTTTCGACCCTCCGAGTGGGCTTCCTTCGAGAATGGGACGAGACGAACCGCTCATGGAATCTGCGCCTGCTGAAGTCAAACCGAATCACCAGGTTGGATCATCCGCTGTATATCGTGCCATGCAGCAGCTACGGCTCTGGTGGGAACGTTATCGAGAATGCGGACCTTGCCGATCTTCTCTGGAGCCACCCAGCGCACTTTGCCGCCCACAGCCTTTTTGTCCTGTGGGAGCAGGCGCAGAATACGCTCAAAGGCAACGTCCCGAACCGGCGGAAGTGAACCCAACCGGAAAACTAAACTCTCAATGCGATCACCCTCGCTTGCATCTAACAGCCCCAAGTGTTGGCTCAGGCGCGAGGCAGCTACCAGGCCCCAGCCAACAGCCTCTCCGTGTAGAAAGCGGCGGTAACGTGTGGTTTCTTCGAGCGCGTGGCCGAACGTGTGCCCAAGATTCAACACGGCACGCAGACCAGCCTCGCGCTCATCACGATTCACCACGTCCACTTTCACCCTCACGGCCCGCGCAAGGATCAGATCAATTTGCTCAGCCGCGCCAGGGTGGAGCGAATCCACACATCGTTCCAATTGCGCGAAGAATTTAGGCCCGTCCAGGATGGCGTGCTTGACGACTTCGTATATCCCGGAGCGGAAGTCACGCGCGCCAAGTGAGCTGAGCACGCGCGGCTCCGAAAGCACCAGCCGCGCTGGATAGAACGTGCCCAGTAGGTTTTTCATCGCTCCCAGGTTAACGGCCGTCTTACCCCCAATGGAGCTATCGACCTGCGCGAGCAACGTGGTCGGCGCGTGTACGCAATCTACTCCTCGCATATAAACCGAGGCGAGAAAGCCTCCCAGATCACCGATCACACCCCCGCCAAAGAGGATGAGCAGCGACCTCCGGTCAGCTCCCCGGCGCAACAATTCGGCGGCGAGCTTTTCCAGCACCCGGATTGATTTGGACTGCTCGCCCGGCGGCACAAAGAGAGTCCCGGTTTTTCCGAGGCCAGCCTCTTTCAGGAACTGCCGCTTCCAGCGTCGCCAAAGCGCTTCTTCTGAAATAATGAAGACGGAGGAGTAGCTGCCCACTGGGAACTTTCGCAACACGCGCCAAGCACCCTGCCCTACGACTACTTGATACGCAAAATCCTTTGAATGGACGCGGAAGGTTTGCATTGAATGGCTTTTCAGCAACCTGCCCTGGCAAACGTCAATAATAACATCTCGCGCCAAAGCCCGCCTGAAGGTACGAGTGGCCATCCCATCAAGCCATTTTTTTAAGAATGTGACTTTGGGTCACCACCCCGATTCCGCAATATGCGAGGCTATAATTGAGTTTCAAAGAAT
>JBOGJZ010000384.1:0-3145 GCA_050745645.1 Terriglobia bacterium
AGCATTATCCTGGTATGCCCTCAATGTCTGCATCACGAAGCTGACGCCGGGGAATCGAAGATGGCGAAGCTCGGTTCACGGTAAAGCGCGAAGCCGCGTCACCCTCGCAGTCATTCCCGCGTAAGCGCGAATCCAACTAAGTTCATGCCGCAAGTGCAATACTGGAAAGCATAAGCGAAGGCGCTTGCGGTTGACGCTTCGAAAAATGGGCCTTTGATCCTTTGTTCTTCCCATTTGGGGGCGGCAGCATAGGCGTCCACTCATACCTGAGCATTATGAAGGGCGGGGGCCTCATGCCGTTTCCCGCCCTTTTCGTGATATTGGAACCAGGACCGGCGGAATGGCGGGTCTCCAGATCTCTTATGACAAAGCGGAGTGACGAAGAAACTGTGCTGGAGGGCGCAACTGGAGCACGCTGCAAGTCAACATGCCCGTGGAAAGATCATCTTGGCGATCCTCCAGCGCCGGCAGTCAGCTTGGGACGATACACCGGAGGGGCTATAGAAGATGAGCAAGGGCCGGATGGAAGCTTTCAGTGACGGGGTGCTCGCCGTCATCATCACCATCATGGTGCTGGAAATGAAATCCCCGCATGGAACCCGGCTCGCGGCCATCCGGCCCCTTATTCCCGTTTTTCTGAGCTATGTCCTGAGCTTCGTTTATATCGGCATCTACTGGAACAATCATCACCACCTGCTTCACGCAACTCAGCGCGTCAACGGGTCAACTCTGTGGGCCAACCTTCACCTGTTATTTTGGCTGTCGCTTGTCCCTTTCACCACAGCCTGGATGGGAGAGAACCATTTCACCGCCTCCTGGCCGGTCGCGTTGTACGGGATCATCCTGCTTTTGGCAGCGACGGCCTATTTCATCCTCACCAGGGTGCTCATCACTCTTCATGGACAGGTCTCAACTTTGGCGACGTCCATTGGTAGCGACGTGAAAGGCAAGATTTCCATTCTTATTTATGCCGCGGCGATTCCACTGGCGTTCCTACAACCGTGGATCGCCTGCATCTGCTACGTCATCGTCGCTATCATGTGGCTGATCCCCGATCGGCGCATCGAAAGGGTGCTGGCTCAATAGGCGGCCGAGCCGGTACACCGGAGCGGGAAGAGCATAAAAATAGCCTCAGCCCCGGAGGGGTGAGGCTTGATAGGTGGCCTCGAATAGAAGGGAACGTCCTCACCCGGCTCGCCAATGCGAGCACCCGCTATCCGGCGGCAGGCTTTTTTGCGAGGTGGGTGTTCAAAGATCCGCGGCGATAGCCTTCGAGATCAAGCGTGACGTAGGTGAAGCCGAGCGACTTGAAAATTTGCACGAACCGGTGCGCCATCTCTGAGTCTAAGGCGCGCGGCAATTCTTCAGGTGCGATTTCCAGCCGCACAAGGTTCCCGTGATGGCGGACGCGAAATTGGTTGAAGCCAAGCTCGCGCACGCGTTCTTCAGCCTGCTCGATGACGGCCAGGCGCTCTGGCGTAACCTCCAACCCGTAAGCGATGCGTGACGCAAGGCAGGCAGAGGCGGGACGGTCCCATACCGGCAGTCCGGCTTGGCGCGCGAGCTCTCGAACATCCGCCTTCGTGAGTCCGGCAGCGAGTAGCGGCGTCAGCACGCGGTGATTTCTTGCGGCGCGCGCGCCCGGCCGCCAGTCTCCCTGGTCGTCCACGTTCACCCCGTAGGCGACGGCGGCGAATCCGCGCTGCGAAGCCACGTCATCCAGCTTGGTGAAAAGCTCATCTTTGCAGAAATAACACCGGTCCGGGTTGTTGGCGCGGTAAGCGGAATTCGAGACTTCTTCCGTAGCAATGAACTCGTGAGGAAAATGAAACTGCCTGACGCAGGCCTCGGCCGCCTGGCGGTCGCGAGCAGAATAGCTCGCGCTGAGGGCGGTGACGGCCAGCATCCGTTCGCCGAGCGTCTTGTGAGCCTTGTAAGCCAGATAAGCTGAATCCACGCCGCCCGAATAAGCCACGATCAGCGAAGCGGCGCTTGTTAGCTCCTGCTCCAGGCGCGATTCTTTTGCATTAAGCTGATTCATCGATAGAGCCTGACAGATTCAGAATAACGCCAAGCAAAAAGCTCACGCAACCGGGTGCCGCGTGGACGTATTTGTGGCCGAGCTGAAGTAGAGGGCATGGCGATGAAGAGCCGACAAACCCTGGATTCCACAAACTGGTTTTCGTCTTCTAGTTAGGTTGCTGAAAAAAGTCCGTTTTGTCATGCTGAGCAGAGCGAAGCATCTGGTTGGCGTATTGAAAGGGAAGAACTTAGATTCTTCGCTCCGCTCAGAATGACACACGCCAAGCCCTTTTCCAGTAATCTGCTACTGGCTAATAGAAGATTCCTTATGAATGGCCACGTCAACGTTGATGCTCGGGATGGTACCGAGATAACGGTCACACAGTCTGAAGGACTCTGAGATTAACTTCTTGAGGAGCCTGTAGCGGTTGGTATTCGTGCAGGCCAGCCAATAATCCGCGCGATCCTTTAGTCCATGCTGGGTTGGCTGAAGGATCGTCGCGCTGCCATTCTTATCTGGGCAAAGACGTTTAATAATCTCGCGCTCTGTGCCGCCGCGGATCCCGCCGCGAAGATGTTCTGCCCATTCAGCAGACCGATTAAATCTCGGGTTGTGGCGTGCGTACCGCTTCGCGATCCAGTGCGCGACAGTATCTGGCAAGTAATTGACGAGCCACAGCCCCGTACTATGATGCTCAAAGGGGAACCAACGATGAGGCGTCTGGTTGATAAAAAGCACGCCACCGGTCTTCATCAGCGACCATAATTGAGGCATCAGGGTGCGGCGCTCGCCGGGCAGGAGGTGCTCGTAGACTGCGCACAGCATCACGAAATCGAACTTGCCGACATCCTCTGGTAATCGTCCCGGACTCGGCGAGCTTACGAGTCTAGCGTTCACGGCCTGTTGATGAACCGCAATCTTGTTGCCCAAATCTACCAAGCGAGAGTCCAACTCAACCCCGACGATTTCCGTCTCCGGCAGTAATTTAGCAAGCGCAATAGTGGATGCTCCTGTCCCGCAGCCAAAGTCCAAAAATCGCTTTCGGGAAAAGGTTGCAGGCTCAAAATACGAGAGAAGCTGAATTTTTAGAATGGCAGAGATATAGCCTGTTTCCTCATGACG
>JBOGJZ010000385.1:0-3439 GCA_050745645.1 Terriglobia bacterium
CCAAATTTGCCAAGCAGCAGCGAGTTGGCAAGGTTGCCGACGAGGTAAGCGCCAATGAAGCTGGTTAACGGCAGATGACCGCCCGCCGGAAGCAGCCAGCGCCAGCGTACTGACCTCAAGATCACGGCCGAGGGGACCAACAGACCCACGACGGGGATGAGGTACACTACCCTTATCTGAGTGAAGGCGTGAAGGATCTCAGTGAAACTGATGCGGGTGGCAATTAACCACACGACCACCGCGAACACCGCCAGCCGCAGTGCGAGCTTCCACCAGGATCGCCTCGCTCGTTTAGCGGGCGCCGTTGATTCCGATGTCGCGAATACACCCAATAACATAATCCTGTTCTTCTTCCGTCATTTGGTGGAATAACGGAAGAATGAGCGTTTCTTCTGCCGCCGCGTCGGTCTCGGGCAGTGTTTTCTGCCAGCGAGCGTCCTGGTAGGGATGCTCACGGTGAATGGCCATGACGCCCCGCCGGGTCGAGATGCCCTTCTCCAATAATTCTTGCATCACCGAATCCCGACTCATCGGAGCGTTGGGCAATAACCGAACCATATACGACTGAAAGTTGTGCCGGCAATCCTGCGGAACGTGTGGCGCTGTTATCCATCCCAGCCCTTGAAGGCGCGCCGTATAACGCGCCGCAAGCGAGCGGCGGCGCTCCAGCAGGTCCTCCAGGCGGCCAAGCTGCACGATGCCCACGGCTGCCTGCAAATCGGTCATGCGATAGTTGAAGCCCACCTCGTCGTAAGTCTCGATCACGACTTGGCGAGCGCTGTGGCGGACGACGTCCGATACGCTCATGCCGTGCTGCCTGAGCTG
Organism: Terriglobia bacterium; assembly: GCA_050745645.1. GTDB lineage: Bacteria > Acidobacteriota > Terriglobia > UBA7540 > UBA7540 > RH2-MAG17b. The sequence goes on from JBOGJZ010000385.1 coordinate 826, forward strand.
GCGCAAACGGGCCGCCATCCCGCTGTCGGACGTGGTGATCATGCCACCTTCGCCCGTCGTCAAAATTTTCCGCGGATGAAAGCTAAAACACGCGAACTTTCCCTGAGGAGATCCGATTCGATGGTCGTGATATTCAGACCCTATTGCGCACGCCGCGTCCTCGACAACCACCAGGTCGTGCCGGGCGGCGATCCGGCAGATTTCGTCCATCGCGCACGGCAAGCCAATTTGGTGAACCGCAAGAATGGCGCGGGTTTTTGGCGTAATGGATTCCTCGACCTGGGTGGGATCCAAATTATAAGTCTCGCGCACAATGTCCACGAAGACCGGAGCCGCCCCGGTATAAGCGATGGAGTTTGCCGTGGCGATAAAAGATAAGCTGGGGCAGATCACTTCGTCCCTGGCGCCAACGCCTGCGGCGAGCAGTGCCAGGTGCAGCGCCGTGGTGCAGGATGAGACCGCTATGGCGTGGTCTGCGCCCACGTATTGGGCAAACCGCTTTTCAAACTCCGCCACGCGAGGTCCTTGCGCAATCCACCCGCTGCGCAACACATCGCGGACGGCGGACTCCTCTTCAGAGCCTAAAAAGGGCTTGGCGACCGGGATTTGCGGTCGCGTTGTTGGAAGCGATGTCGTATTCATAAATTGGCTCCCGCCGACGCTAAAGCTTTCGCCTTGGCGGCGGACCGCCAATGGATCAGCTCCCGGAGCCCGCTTTGCAGGCCGACTTGCGCCCGGAATCCCAGCATCCGCTCCGCCTTCTCGATTGAGGCCCGGCGCGCCTTCACGTTTGCTACTTTGCGCGCCTCCACATATTCCGGCCGAAGGCGGGCGCCGGTCAGTTGAAGCAATTGATCACAGAGCTCACTCAGGCTGGTTTGCACACCGGTACCCACGTTGAACGCCTCATCGGAGACGTCGCTTTCCAAAGCCAGGAGGTTTGCTCGCGCCACGTCCTCCACAAAGACGAAGTCCATCGACTGCGTTCCATCGCCGAAGATTCGAGGTGGCTTCCCGGCGTCGATCGCATCCAGCCAGCGGATCAAGACTTCGGTGTAAACGCCATCTAAATCCATCCTTGGGCCGTAAACGTTGAAGTAACGGAATGCAACGTACGGCAGCTTGAACATCTCGCAATACGCCCTCAGCATCTGTTCGTTGGCAATCTTGCCGGCGCCATATAACGTCCGATTATTGAACGGGTGGTTTTCGTCCATGGGGAGGTAAGAAGGGTCGCCATAGACGGAAGCCGACGAAGCAGCGACAATCTTCTTCACCTTGTGGCGCACCGCCGATTCAAGAACGTTGAGCAGACCGCCAATGAGAACATCCACGGCTTCGCGCGGCGCGTCCGCGCACCGCGTGATGCGCAGCGCGGCTTCGTGAAAGATATAATCCACTCCCTCCGCCGCCCGGTCGACTACGTCCGGGTCACGGATGTCGTCGACAATCAACCGCACGCGCCCGCTCGCAAGCGCGTTGCTCAGATTCTCCCTAGAGCCGCGAACCAGATTGTCGATAACACGCACTTCACGAGCGCCAGCGGCGAGCAATTGATCGGTGACCGAGCTACCGACAAAACCGGCTCCTCCCGTGATCATGATTACACTACCTCGAACGGTGTTCACTTCATTCCTCATTTCTCCCGTCGTGATCGCAGGAATCGCGCGGGTACTCCCGCCACGACCGCATAATCGGGAACGTCACAGCTGACCACCGCTCCGGCGCCGACGACCGCGTGCGCACCCACGTGAACACCGGGCAAAATCGTTGCATTGACGCCAATATCGGCTCCAAAGCCGATCACGACGGACTTAATCACAAGACTGGTCGTAATGATGGGCACGTCCCGCGGTTCGCCGGTATGGGTCGAGCCGAGCACCTTGGCGCCGGGACCCCATCCCACGTAGTCCTCCAGCATGAGGTTGCGAGCATCGAAATAAGAGTGTGGCCCGATCCAAACATGGTTGCCGATGCGGCAGGTGCCGTCGAACCTGCCCTGGATCATCGTCTGCGCGCCGATAAACACGCTATCGCCAATGTCCATCGTCTCGGGATGCTTGAGCACCAGCCCGAGTCCCACCTGGATTCCGTGGCCGGTACGTCGACATAACGTACGTAGAAGAACCCGCCGCATGAGTTCATCTAAGGGACTGTCCATGGAACTGAACCGCGAAAAAAACGCTTGGAGCGCCTCTTGCGTGTACTTTCCACGCAGGAATTCTGCGAAGTCGATCTCCCACTTCGGGTCAGAAGACGGAGCCTGAAGGCCAAAAGTAGCTTGCACTTCGCGGGCGGCGGCCTCGGATTTCAATAGAGTAGCGGGGTTCCGGCTACGTTTGGCTTGGACTCGGGCCATATTTAATCCGCGCGGCTTGGGCTTGAATCTGCACTTCCCTTTCCCGATCCGTTCACTGCTTCTTGAGGTTCCGATCGATGTGGCGAATTACCCTCGCAGGATTCCCGGCTACGACAGTCCCCGGCGGGACATCTTTCGTGACCACGCTGCCGGCGCCCACGATGGCGCCCTCGCCAATCGTGACCCCGCATAAGATCACAGCGCCGCTACCAATCGAAGCGTGGCGGCACACACGAGTTTCAATCACCGTCCAAT
>JBOGJZ010000386.1:0-3389 GCA_050745645.1 Terriglobia bacterium
GTTGAGATCTATGAAAACGGAAGATTTTGCGCGGACCATACAACACCCGCAGCGCGGCACGATGACCTTAGACCAGAATTTGGCCTTGTTCGCCTGGCATGGTCGGCATCACGTGGCCCACATTACATCGCTGTGTGAGCGTATGGGATGGAAATGATACCCCTATTTTTAAACTTTGAATTCACCTGGAAATGACTATGGCGACTGGAACGCTTTTGACGGTTGAAGAGTTCGTGCAGTTGCTCGAATCGCGCGATGTCTGGTACGAACTTGTCGAAGGGGAGGTGGTTGCCCTATCGCCGGGAATGTTCCTTCACAATCGGATTCGTGACAAATTGCTGATGATTTTAACCGCATTTGTCGAAAGCCGTAAACTTGGCACGGTTGTTTCCGAGCAACCCTTTCATCTGTTCGGCAACACCGTTCGGTATCCAGACGTGGCGTTTGTTGGCTCCGGAAAGGATCTGCCGCTGCGGGCGCTTCCGAAAGGCGCGCCAGACCTCGCTATTGAGGTGATCTCTCCATCGAATACGCCGCGTGAGATCGATCAAAGAGTCAGCGATTTTTTTGCCGCAGGCTGCAAGCGGGTGTGGCTGGTTTACCCCGATCATCGCGAGGTTTATATTCACGGGCTTTCCGGTGTGACTCGCCGCACGGCTGAAGAGTTGTTGGAGGAGCCTGAGTTGCTGCCCGGTTTTTCGGTCAAAGTATCGAGCGTTTTTGAGTAAGAAGAGACTGAAATACCTCCAGCGGTATGCGCTGGCGTCATTTTCAAATATCGGGAGTTGTGAATGCTTAAAATCAAGAATCTGCATGCGACTGTAGCGGGCAAGGAAATTCTCAAAGGCATAGACCTGGAGGTTGGCAAGGGCGAGGTCCACGCCATCATGGGGCCGAACGGCTCCGGCAAAAGCACGCTGGCTCAGGTGCTCGCGGGCCGAGACCTCTACCAAGTGACCGGCGGCTCCATTTTATACAACGGCAAGGACCTGCTCGAGATGGCGCCCGAAGAGCGCGCCCGGGAAGGCGTCTTTTTGGCTTTTCAATATCCGATGGAAATTCCGGGCGTAAGCAACATGTATTTTTTAAAGTCTGCTTTGAATAACATTCGCAAGCATCGCGGCTTGCCGGACCTCGACGCGATGGACTTCCTCACGCTCGTGCGCGGAAAAATGAAGCTGCTCGGCATTGACGAGGCGTTGATGAACCGAGCGGTTAACGAGAGTTTTTCCGGCGGAGAAAAAAAACGCAATGAGATCTTTCAGATGGCGGTGCTCGAGCCGAAGCTGGCCATTCTGGATGAAACCGATTCCGGCCTGGACATTGACGCTCTGCGCGTGGTTGCAGATGGGGTGAACGGATTACGCAGTCCGGAGCGCGGCATTATCGTGGTGACGCACTATCAGCGTCTGCTGAACTACATTATCCCCGACTTCGTTCACGTGCTCTCAGCGGGCCGCATCGTGAAGTCCGGTGGCAAGGAACTGGCTCTTGAACTGGAACAGAAGGGTTATGGCTGGCTGGAGGAAGAATTTCAAACGGTATAACTGCGCCCTCTGCGGCTAGGAAACGGAAAAACTGATGCCTGAAGTGGAAGAAATTACAGAAGCATATTTTGCGGATTTTGCGCAGGTTCAAAATGACCCGCTTATTCGCAAGGCCGGGTGGCTGGAATCTGTTCGCAAGGAGGCGATGGAGCGCTTTGGCGAGGTGGGCTTTCCCACCACACGTCTTGAAGATTGGCGGTTCACGAATGTGTCAGCGCTGAGCCGGGCGACTTTTACTGCGCCTGTTACGGGAGGGCGCGGTCCGGGCGCGCGGAAGTTGAAGGAGATTTGCTTAAAAGGCGTTGCGGCGCGCATGGTATTCGTGAATGGCATCTTTGATCCCAAACTCTCAGACCTCCGGGCTCTGCCTGGGGGCGTGACCCTGCGCCCGCTAGCGGAGGCGTGGGCGGCGCCGCCCAGGGCTTTGGAAGAGCATCTGGCGCGGCATGCGGAAATCAATCGCAATCCCTTTGTAGCGTTGAATACGGCCCTCTTTCGCGACGGAGCCTTTATTGAGATCGCGGACGGCGTGACGCTGGAGAAACCCCTACAGGTTCTTTTCGTCCGCGCCGGCAAGACCAGCGGGACCGTAACGCATCCTCGTGCGCTGGTTCTCGCCGGGCGGGAAGCGAAGGCAACAGTGATTGAGAGCCACGCGGCCGTGAGCGAAGGAGCGTATTTCACGAACGCCGTGACAGAGCTGGTGACTGGCGAAAACAGCTCGCTTGAACACTTGAAGCTCCAAGAAGAGAGTGAGGAGGCGTTTCATATCGGCTCCGTCCAAGCAGTGCAGGCGCGGTCGAGCCGGCTTCTTTCGCATTCGGTGTCGCTGGGCTCGCGGCTCGCGCGGCACGATATCAATTCGGTCCTGGGTGGGGAAGGCGCTGAGTGCACATTAAACGGCCTCTATCAGGTTGGCGGGACGCAGCACGTTGATCATCACACGCGGCTCGACCATGCGATGCCGCACTGCTCGAGCCGCGAATATTACCGGGGCGTCCTGGACGGCAAATCGTCCGGGGTATTCAGCGGAGCTATTATCGTGCGCAAAGACGCACAGAAAACGGACGCCATTCAGAGCAACAAGAACTTGCTTCTTTCCGAGGACGCAACGATCAATACGAAGCCGGAACTGCAAATTCTCGCTGACGATGTGCGGTGCACGCACGGCGCGACGGTGGGGCAGTTGGACTCGGACGCCATCTTCTACCTTCGGGCCCGTGGCATCGGCCTCGAAGCGGCGCGGCATCTGCTGACGCGCGCCTTCGCCAATGACGTGATTGCGCGTGTAAGCTTCGCCCCGGCTCGCGAGCGGCTTGAAGCCAAACTGTTGGCGCGGCTCTCGGCTGGCTGGAAGCCCGAGGAAGTTTTATGACGTTTGCCGAAATAGAAGTCTCGCTGAAGCGGATGGCCGATCATCAAATTGTCCAAGGCCAGATGCTGAACCGGGTAGAGCAGGCGGTGGAACGCAACACCGAGGCCATAACGCGCAATAGCGAAGCCATAGGTCACTTGGCCGAATCCCTGACTCATCAGGCTGATGGCCTGCAAGTGATGCAGGCTGCCATGCAGAAACTCTTCGAGCACATGGACCGGTTCATTCACGGGCTGGAAGGTAACGGTCGCCGTCCAGCCTAGAACATGGGCATTGTTTCTGTTGCCGCGCCGAGGAGATAAGGAATGGAAGCTGTCACCAGTGAGATGATTCGAACGAAACCAACGGTGGGTGCTGCCTTTGACGTGGAGCGTTTCCGCGCCGATTTTCCAATCCTGCGGCAGAAGGTCCACGGCAGGCCGCTGATCTATCTGGATAACGCCGCCACGAGCCAGAAACCGCAAGTG
>JBOGJZ010000387.1:0-11216 GCA_050745645.1 Terriglobia bacterium
TCCGCCCCTGTCATTCTGAGCGGAGCGAAGAATCTGCCTTTGCTATTTTTAAGGACTTGCGAGATCCTTCGTCGCCTTCGGCTCCTCAGGATGACAGGCTGAGTGAGTTTTTCAACAAACTGCTAGAGCCGCGCAGGGAAGAACAGCCTGAAGCAGGCGCCTTTTCCCGGCTCGCTCGCCAGCTCGACCCTTCCGTGATGATCGTCCACAATTTTGGAGACAATGGAAAGGCCGAGTCCCAGCCCGCTCTTCTTGGTCGTAAAGAAAGGATTGAAAATATGCTCTCGTTGACCGGCGGGAACGCCGGGTCCGGTGTCCTCAATCTCAACGGTCACGCCTTGTTGGCTGTCTTGCGGCGAGGCATCTACCGAGATTCGCAATCTACCGCCTTCCGGCATCACTTCGTAGGCGTTCGAGAAAATATTGGCGAAGACGCGCTCGCAAAGCTCGGCATCCAGCGGCACCCGAGGCAGCTTTTCAGCATACTGCTTTTCGACCGTCACGCGCTGTTCTGGGCGCGCCTCCTGAACCGATCTTAGAGAATTTTCGATGACGGGTATAATGTCCTGGGTCTCGAGCTTCAACTGCAGCGGCCGGGCGAAATCCAAAAAGCGGCCGACCAGGCTGTTGAGGCGTTCGACTTCGCTTGAGATGTATCCCGCCAGCTCCGCCGTCAACGCATCTGTTCGCGCCAGTCTCTGGTTCAACATTTCGGCCGAGCCGCGAATCACGCCGAGCGGGTTTCGTATCTCGTGCGCAAGGCCGGCTGAAAGCTGGCCGAGAGCCGCCAACCGCTCGGAGCGGCGCGCGTCTGCCTGGGCCTGCTTCAATTGCCGGTTGGTTTCCGCCAGCGTTTCCGCCAGGCGTTGGTAACGTACAGCTTGGCGGCGGTTCTCCGTTACGAACCTGTTTATCACCAGCGCGACTAAAAAGAAAAACAGTATCCGGATCGCAAGCTCAGTCGCCCCGGCCACGGTGAGCTGATAGAACTCCAAAGCCCAAATCAGAAACGAGCAGTAGGCAGCCGAGCAGGCGAGTGTCCAGAGGATTGTGCCCAGGGCGTCGTACAGCATTGCCGCGGAAACGATCGGCAGGTAGTAAATGGGATAGTAGCTGCTGTTGACGCCGCCGGTATGTTGCAGCAGCAGGCTTGCCAGAAAAATCTTGACGAGCACGCTGTAAGTGGCGCGGCGTGAGGGAGGGATTGGCCTCAGAATTCGCCCCTCGAAAATCTGAAACAGCCCGATGCCAGCCAGGATCATCTGCTTGTGGATTTCCGACAGGGGCGGAAGCAGGGCCAAGCCGGCGAGAAAGATCAGCCATAGTATATCCATCCATGCGAAGCTTCTCTGGCGATCATCAGCCATAAGTGATTGAGCCGCGTCATCGCGGCGGGCCGTCCGATGACAACCTCCGGTGGATCCAATGCCGCGATGGCGCCGGGGCCGGGCTTGTTTTCAGGTCCCTAGTACTTCCACAGAAAACCAAAAGCTCGCAGGAAATTGAGTAGCGCGGGGTGCTCAAAGATCGAGGCATTGATCAAGGCAGACATCGCGGCGTGGGCGTCCCGAAGTTCATCAAGTTTGCTTTCAGGTTTCCCGCTCCAGACCCGCTTCAACTCATCAAAAGCCTCTTTCTCAATCTCCTTAGGCTTCATGCCGCCACTTTCCTTCTTGAGATATCCGGTTATAGTTTCAAATTCTGTCCGGTCAAGCCACATTCCATGACACCGTGGGCACCAATCGATAGTGATGGAAGATCTTCCAAACAGCACCGAAAGCATTTTTACGTTTTGGCATTTAACGCACCGCCGTTCGGTCACCCTCGCACTCGTTTTTTCCAAGCCTTCGATTTCATCGTTCAACCAGCGCAATGATCCGTGCTCAATTTTGTTTTTTAGCTTTCTAAGTTCATCTTTGACCAGCCAGATGCCTCTGCACTTAGGGCAGGCCTCAAACTGCATCGAAAACACCGTGTATAGATTAAGAGTGCGCCCGCAGTTAGGACAAATGTCGGTTGTGCTCTTTTCCTCTTCAGCGCCTTTGACCGGGGAAACCTCCAGGTGGAAATCGACCTCGTCGCTTCTTCTCTTGGTCTGCTTATACCAGTAAGGAACGTGCACGTTGTTTACAAAATCAGAAAACCCCGTCCCATGCACCGGCATGATTTTTCGGAGTTCCTCGTCAATCAGGTTGAGCTCCCCGCCGTCAAGCCAGAAGCCGCCACAGTTCTTACAGTGGTGCAGGATGATATCGGAGTAGTTCAGAAATCTCACCCTGTCCAGATCGAAATTGTCGCAGCGGGGGCACTTCTTCGGTTGCGCCTCTGGCGTGCCGTCTTTGTCCTGGGAACAGTATTCAATGCTTCCTTCAACCTGGAAGGCCATCTTGTCCAACTCGCCCGCGTCCAGCCACAAGCTGCCGCATTGCTCGCAGGCGTTGTAAGAGATTTGACCATGCTTCGTTATTACTTCGTAGTTCATCATTTCCGCGCTACAGCTTAAGCACAACATTCCTGTATCCTCCGAAGCCTGCCCCAAAACAGGAGCCGGGCAGATAGTCCCCGGCGTGCCTGCCTGCGCGAGCAAAATTAATGACAAGAAGGCGATTTTAGCAGATTGAACCGCCGAAAAACGCATACAGCGCGCCTTCTTAAGCCGTAAAAGATACAGCGGCGCCTCGCCAAGACGCCAGGATGCGAGGGAACACAAAATGGAAGCTCTGTCTAATGTCTTTGCGAACCCTGGCGGCTTTGCGTCTTTGCGGAATTTTCAATCCGCAAGGGCGCAATATCGGTAAAGATATTCACCGCTGTTAGCCGCCCGAGCCTTTCTCTCGATAATCGGATTGACAACCATGTGCGTGCTTGAAAGAATTCATTTGTCCTTGGAGCGTTTGGTACAGCTCTGAAGTTCCTCGGGCCTCCGCGAGGCCCGCAAATGGGAGGTAATTGCGTTGAGCGAAAACGCGTATATTTGCGACGCAGTCAGGACGCCATTCGGACGTTACGGCGGAGCGCTCTCCGCAATCCGCACCGATGATTTAGCCGCCGCCCCAATCATGGCGCTCATCGAGCGAAACTCGAATGCTGACTGGGCAGCGCTGGATGACGTCATCTATGGATGCGCGAACCAGGCGGGCGAGGACAACCGGAACGTCGCCCGGATGGCTCTTCTGCTCGCCGGCTTGCCCAAAGAGACGCCGGGCGCAACGGTGAACCGCCTTTGCGGTTCCGGAATGGACGCGGTTGCGATAGCCTCGCGGGCCATCAAGAGCGGTGAAGCCTCTTTTTTGATTGCCGGCGGCGTGGAAAGCATGTCCCGGGCGCCGTTTGTATTTGGCAAAGCGGTCTCCCCGTTTTCGCGCACCACCAAGATAGAGGACACAACGATCGGCTGGCGTTTTGTGAACCCGCTCATGAGAGCAAAGTACGGCGTGGACTCGATGCCGGAAACCGGCGAGATCGTCGCGGAGGAGTTCAGAATCTCGCGCCAAGACCAGGATGCGTTCGCATTGAGAAGCCAGCAACGGACTGCCGCGGCAATGGGAAACGGATGGCTGGCCGAAGAGATCGTACCCGTCTCCGTCCCGCAGAAGGGCGGTGAACAGGCGCTGGTCCGGCAGGATGAACACCCACGCCCGCATACAACGATTGAGGCGCTTTCAAAGCTCAAAGGGGTGGTGAAACCCGGCGGCACAGTGACGGCAGGGAACGCCTCCGGGGTGAATGACGGCGCGGGCGCGATGTTGCTGGCCTCGGAAGAGGCGGTGCGGCGGCATGATCTGACGCCCAAGGCGCGTGTTGTGGCTGCGGCGTCGGCCGGAGTGGCGCCGCGCATTATGGGCCTCGGCCCTGTACCGGCCACGCGAGCCGTTTTAGCGAAAGCGAATCTTACGCTCGCGGAGATGGATGTGATTGAGTTGAACGAGGCCTTTGCATCGCAAGCGTTGGCCGTGCTCCGCGAACTGGGCCTCCCCGATGACGCTGCGCACGTCAATCCGAACGGCGGAGCGATTGCGCTCGGCCACCCGCTGGGCGCGAGCGGAAGCCGGATCGTCATGACGGCGGCTTACGAGTTGCAACGCGGCCGCGGCCGCTACGCGCTCTGCGCCATGTGCATCGGCGTTGGGCAGGGGATTGCGATTATTTTGGAGCGAGTGTAGGCAAGCGGCGCGGTGGGCTGTGTACTGATGGGGAAGCGCATACATCGCGCCTTTTGCGATGTATGCGATGATCGGGCCGCGCACACACGGCCACCCCGCCGCGCATGCGCCACCCAGCATGCAATAATTATCCAGTCGTTTTTATGGACAATAGATTTTTAATAACGAGGTAACCGCCTGATGGATGGGACAAAGCCAGCGATTCGTGTCACGCCGTACCGGCGCTGCGAGCCCAGCAGCCAGCCAACCGCTTTGTATGAACCCTATCGTTCCACGATTTGCCGCGCGCCATCCAGGACGCTCATCTTGCTGCCGCACACGCTCTCTGAGGTGACCGGACCAGTCTTTGGCCACAATGACATCGGAGAGATGGATAACGATCTGACTAGGCAGCATGACGGGGAACCGCTTGGCGAGCGGATTATCGTGACCGGGCGCGTCATGGACGGCGACGGCCATCCGGCGCCCCACACTCTGATTGAGATCTGGCAAGCCAACGCCGCGGGCCGCTACTTCCACGCCAAAGACGATCACTCCGCGCCGCTCGATCCTAATTTCACTGGCGCCGGCCGCACGCTGACCGATTCAAACGGTAATTATCAGTTTGTGACGGTGAAGCCGGGAGCGTATCCGTGGCGCAACCACCAGAACGCCTGGCGGCCCGCCCACGTCCACTTTTCTATCTTCGGTCCAGCCTTTGCTACCCGGCTGGTGACGCAGATGTACTTTCCTGGCGATCCGCTTTTCGCTTACGATCCGATTTTTCAATCCATTCCGGACGAGCGGGCAAGACAGCGTTTGGTCGCCAAGTTTGATCTTGAGGTTACCAGGCCGGAGTGGGCGCTTGGCTATCGCTTTGACATTGTTCTCCGCGGCCGGGAGGTGACCCCCTTTGAAGCGTGACGTGGATTTGACACCCTCGCAAACCGTCGGCCCTTTTTTTCACGTTCTGACCGCAAACAGTTCGAGCGGCCGCATTGCCGGCCCGGAAGCGAAGGGCCGGCGCATCCAGCTCATCTGCCGCGTATTCGACGGTGATGGCGCGCCGGTCAACGATGCCTTGATCGAAGTGTGGCAAGCCAACGCAGACGGCAAATATCACCACCCCGAGGATACCCAGGAGAAGGCGGTTGACCTCGCGTTTTGCGGCTTCGGGCGCATGGCCACGGCGGAAGACGGAAGCTGCTGTTTCGACACAATCAAGCCCGGGCGGGTGCCCGGCAACGGTAATACACTGCAAGCGCCCCACCTGAACCTATCGGTTTTCGCGCGCGGCGTCCTGAAGCGGCTGGCAACCCGCGTCTACTTTGCGGGAGGGCCTGCCAACCCGGAGGATACTGTCCTTGCCTTGACGCCGGAAGATCGCCGGGGTACGCTTCTGGCGCAACCAGATCCCAAACGTCCTGGCGTTTGGCGCTTTGACATCCATCTATGCGGTGAGCGGGAGACCGTGTTTTTTGATGTCTGACACTCTTGAGCGGAGCGGCGGCGTACTCCGATCATCAATCATCGCAAGGCGATAAGGCGCAAAGAAACCCAAAGGGGAACTCTTTCAATTTCTTCGCGAACCTTAGCGGCTTTGTGCTCTTGCTTGAGGTCGTTTAGTTCCAGGGCGATGCGGATATCATGCATACTCAGGTCGGAATAGTCGGGGCTGGACCAGCGGGGCTGCTACTTTCGCACCTGTTGCGTCGTGAGGGCATCGAGTCAGTCATCATTGAGGCGCGCAGCCGCCAATACATCGAAGAGCGCATCCGGGCAGGCGTGCTGGAGCAGGGCACCGTGGACCTGCTCAGGGAAACGGGTGTTGGCGAGCGGCTGGAACGGGAAGGTCTTATCCATCATGGCATCGAATTACGCTTCAGCGGTCGCGGGCACCGCATCGACATGTTCGCGCTCACCGGCGGATCTGCAATTACGATTTACGGCCAGCATGAAGTCGTCAAGGATCTCATCAAGACCCGTCTTGAATGCGGGGCGCAGATTACTTTTGAAGCCCGCACCGTCAGCGTGCATAACTTCGACTCCTCCAAGCCAAAGATCCGCTTTCATACGGACGCCGGGGCGCAGGAACTGGCGTGCGATTTCATCGCCGGATGCGACGGTTTCCACGGAGTATGCCGGCCAAGCATTCCCTCCGGAGCAATAACCGTTTTCGAGCGATTTTACCCGTTCGCGTGGCTGGGCATACTCGCTGAGGCGCCGCCGTCGTCTCAGGAACTCATTTACGCCTATCACGAGCGCGGTTTCGCCCTGCTGAGCATGCGCTCTCCGCGGATCAGCCGTCTGTATTTGCAGTGCGCCGCGGATGAAGATATCTGCAGCTGGCCCGACGAAAGGATCTGGAAGGAACTTCATACGCGCCTCGCATCCGGTGATGGCTGGACGTTAACCGAGGGTCCGATCATCCAGAAGGGCATAAACGCCCTGCGCAGCTTCGTTGCCGAGCCGATGCAGCACGGCAGGCTCTTTCTCGCCGGCGACGCGGCGCACATTGTGCCGGCGACGGGAGCCAAGGGGCTCAACCTTGCCGTCGCAGATGTGCGCGTCCTTGCCCGAGCGCTCGCCGGCTTCTATAAGTCCGGCGGGACCAGCTTGCTCGACCAGTACTCGGCGGCGTGCTTGCGGCGGGTTTGGAAGGTGCAGCGCTTTTCCTGGTGGATGACGTCGATGCTGCACCGCTTTGATAGCGATACTCCTTTCGATCAGCGCCGCCAGCTCGCCGATCTCGATTACGTCACGAGCTCTCGCGCGGCAGCAAAGTCTCTCGCCGAAAACTATGTGGGCCTGCCGATGGAGTGAGTTTCCGGCAGTGCCATCTCTCTGTCTGGCTGAGAGGCGTGCCTTGTGCGACGACCCCAACAACCGGCAGCGAGAGCCACGAAAACCCCCACAAGGAAGTCTGAAGACCGGTGACCCACGGCCACACAAGCGAGGCGGCAGCGAGAGCAGCGCACCGGCGCTTGATCATCGCAAGCAGTCTCGGGACGGCAATCGAATGGTATGACTTCTTCGTCTATGCGATTGTAGCTCCGCTTGCCTTTGACGCCGTCTTCTTCCCCAAGCTAAAGCCTTCGATCGGTCTGATCGTTGTGTTTTCGACTTTTGCTGTCGGTTTTATCTCCCGGCCGCTGGGAGGCGTGTTCTTTGGTCACTTTGGCGACAAGATCGGCCGCAAGTCCGTGCTTCTTGCCACGATCTTAATCATGGGGCTATCGTCAACTGCGATAGGCCTGCTTCCGGGCTACGCAGCCATAGGAATCTGGGCTCCGGTTCTTCTCGTGTTGCTCCGCTTTCTTCAAGGACTGGCAATTGGAGGAGAATCGATTGGCGCGCTCGTGCTCACCATGGAGGGCGCTCCGGATCAACGCCGCGGCCTCTATGCCTCTTTCGTTCAAGCTGCCGGACCGCTTGGCGTGGTCGGAGCTGCATCGGTGGTTTCCGTGCTCGGCCTGCTGAGCCACGGGGAATTCATGGCGTGGGGATGGCGAATACCCTTCCTGATGAGTTTCATCCTGGTGGCGATGGGGGCCTATATGCGGGTCAGCATCGAGGAATCCTCTCTGTTTTCCCAAGCCGCTAAACAGCGTCGCGTGCCCCGGACGCCCATCGCGGCCGTCCTTGAAAAATGCAAGAAAGCCACGCTGATTGCCTTTCTTGTCTGCCTGGCCGAAACCGCCTATTTTTATTTGACTACCATTTTTGCGATCGGATACGGAACCAAAATGCTGCGCATGAATCAGACTGTGCTGACCACAGCCTTCTTAGCCGCCAACTGCCTCGCATTTGTTACGGTACCATTGTTTGGCGCCCTTTCGGACCGTTGGGGACGGCGTCCGATGCTCATCATGGGGTTGATCGGAGCATCTATATACGTCTATCCTTTTTTTCTGATACTCAGCGGCCGGAACCCGTGGTTTGTAAGCGTGGCCATCGTCGCCTCTGCCGGAATCGTGCATCCTGTGATTTTTGCCGCCGAGGCTAGCTTCGTCCCGGAACTGTTCGAGACCGAAGTACGTTTTACGGGAGCGTCGTTGGGAAAACAAGTTGGGACGGTCCTTGGCGGCGGGCTGGCGCCTGTGATTGCTACAACTCTCATCGGCTGGAGCCACGGTTCGATAAAGCCGGTTGTTTTCTATTTTCTCGCCATGGCGGCGCCTGCGCTCCTTGCGGTGTTCAGCGCGCGTGAAAGCGCCGGGCGCTCTTTAATTCATGGCTGATGGACCCGGGCTGGTTTGGCGATACCCCGCCGCATTCGCCGCCGAGAGCGAGCGGCGCGGCGACACCTGTCAGCAACCTGCTGGTTGCTGGGCCGGAGCGGAAAAGAGTGTCTCAGGCGTCTCATCCGTCTCCATTCGCGCTTTCCGCCCTGCTATTCTGAAGGTGCCATGAACAGCCATCATCCAAGTTTCCGTTTATGCCGGTCTCCGAAGCTCACCCCGGCGCGCCAGGTGTGGCGCTACAGGTGGAAGGCGCTGGGCGGAGTCAAAAGGAACCCAGCAAGTGCCGGCAGCTCAGGCAGTTCTGAAAATAATCCGCGATCCCCGATTTGGATTCGAGTGAAGGCGAAAGGCCGCGCGCTGGAGCTTGTCTTCGGGCGGCGCCGTCTCTCCCCCGGCTCATTCCGAGGAGCTTTTCTTGGGGCGCCAACGGTCCACGGCCAATCAAAACGCAATCGGCCGCGGGGCTACCCGCTGAAAAAGCCTGGACTGTCACCCTGAGCGGAGCGAAGAGTCTCTGATTCTTCGCTTCGCTCAGCGCCAGAATGGCAGCGAAGGGCTCGGAATGGCACTATTCCGGAACGTTTTTTCAGCAACCCCTATCTAAGGAGATCAGAATGTATACAGCGAGCAGCGCTCTATTAGAGGCGCTATGTGAGACGGGCGTCTCGTATCTTTTTGCCAACTTGGGCAGCGATCATCCTGCCGTCGTGGAAGGCATTGCTGAAGCGCGGGCGGCGGGCCGGCCCGTGCCGAAGGTCATTACTTGTCCAAACGAAATGGTTGCGCTCAGCGCTGCCCAAGGCTTCGCGCAAGTTACCGGCCGCGCGCAAGCGGTGCTGGTGCACGTCGAGTGCGGCACACAGGCCCTCGCAGGCGCGGTGCATAACGGTGCAAAGGGACGCATTCCAACTTTGATCCTCGCCGGAGCATCACCCTTCACTCAGGAAGGAGAGTTACGCGGCAGCCGCAACGAATTCATCCACTGGATCCAAGACGTGTTCGATCAGCGCGGGATCGTTCGCGGCTACGTCAAGTACGACAATGAAATTCGCACCGGCAAAAACATCAAACAGATTGTTTACCGCGCAATGCAAT
This sequence comes from Terriglobia bacterium, assembly GCA_050745645.1. GTDB lineage: Bacteria > Acidobacteriota > Terriglobia > UBA7540 > UBA7540 > RH2-MAG17b. Next base: position 9,482 of record JBOGJZ010000387.1, read on the forward strand.
TCGCGCACAGCGACCCGAAAGGCCCGGTGTACCTGATGGCCGCGCGCGAGGTCCTGGAGGAGGAGGTTCGGCCGCTAGCGCCGGACTTCGGGAATTGGATGCCCGTTGCGCCCTCCGCGCTGGCGCCGGATAAGCTGACAACCCTCGTTGCCGATCTGTTGGCGGCGCGCCGCCCGCTGGTTGTGACATCTTCTCTGGGCAGGAATCCGCGCGCTGTCCAGCAGCTCGTTTGCTTCTGCCGGCGCTTGGCCGTGGGCATGCTCGAGTCGGTCCCAACCTGCGTCAACTTTCCCACCGATGATCCTTTGTATCAAGGATCCCAGTGGAATGAGCCGGATCAAAACCGGATTCTGGGCGAGGCGGACTTCATTTTGGCGATTGATAGCGACGTCCCCTGGATACCGCTCGTGAATAAACCGCAAAAGAGCGCCAAGATATATCACATCGATGTTGATCCGCTGAAAGAGCAGATGCCGCTCTGGCATATCCCGGCGCATTGCGTTTTTCGCGCGGATGCGGCGACGGCGTTAGACCAGATCATCGAGCGCCTTGAGCGAGCTTCCATTGATGCGGCAGCCGTTGAGGAGCGGAGGGCGCACTATGCCAGTCTGCACGAAGCGCGCCGGAAGGAGCTCCTCAAAAAGGAAAAGGGAGATGTCCTCACGCCGGAGTACCTCACGGCTTGCGTCCGGCAACATCTGGACGAGGACGCCATCGTGCTGAACGAAGGCATTACGAGCGTCGGGACGATTTTTGACCACCTCAGTGCAACTCGTACTGGCAGCGTGCTCGCGAGCGGAGGCGGCGCTCTCGGGTGGAATGGGGGCGCCGCGATTGGCGTCAAGCTGGCTCGGCCTGAAAAGACGGTGGTGTCCCTAACCGGCGACGGCTCTTACATGTTTTCCGTGCCCGCGTCGGTTCATTGGATGGCGCGGCGCTATCAAACGCCTTTCTTGCAGATCATTTACAACAACCGCGGATGGAGAGCGCCCAAAGTGTCCATGCTTGCGGTGCATCCGGAGGGTTACGCCAGCAAAGCTGAGGACATAGACGTAAGTTTCGACCCGCCTCCAGATTATTCGGGAATCGCGGCGGCGGCAGGAGGAGCGTTCGCCCAAATCGTTCGTCGGCCAGACGAGCTGAACAAGGCTTTGGCCGAAGCTCTGAATGCGGTTCGCAACGAGCGGCGGTGCGCCGTGCTGGACGTTTGGCTGCCGCATCTTTAATCCATGCGGCGCGGCCAGGTGTCCGTCAGTGGTAGCCACGGCACGGCTTTTGCCTGTCATCCCCTCGTTTTAGGAACGTCGCGGGTGGCGGAAGGACCTTGATGAAGCGCTGAGCGGTGGTTCGCGGCGTCAAGGGTCTGCGATGAACGGTCCTGTAGCAGTTTGTTGAAAAACTCACTCAGCCTGTCATCCTGAGGAGCCGAAGGCGACGAAGGATCTCGCAAGTCCTTAAAAATAGCAAAAACAGATTCTTCGCTCCGCTCAGAATGACAGGGGCGGAACGTTTTTCAACAAACTGCTGGACGGCGTTTGCGCGGGGAACGGGCGCTACTCCAAAATTTCCAGCGTGAAGCGCTTTTTAAGCTTCATTCCCGCCGCTCCCAGAATCGTACGGATGGACCGTGCCGTACGCCCCTGTTTTCCAATCACCTTTCCGAGGTCTGTCGGATGAACTCGGAGCTCAAGCACCGTAACCTGCTCACCCTCTACAGCCCGGACTTGAACATCTT
>JBOGJZ010000388.1:0-4639 GCA_050745645.1 Terriglobia bacterium
TCCGCTTTGATCCAGCCTAGCCCGTCTCGCAATTACGTAATGACGTGGAACCTGAACGTCCAGCAACAACTCACGCCGAGCACGACGCTGATGCTTGGATACGTCGGAAATCGCGAGGTCCACGCGCTCAACCGCGATGATGATTCAAACGCCGTGATCGCTGTCTCGACGCCCGCAGGTTTGACCATACCGGCCGGAGGCACGAGAATTAATCCGAACTGGGGTGACATCCGTGGCATCTACTGGAGCGGGAGCAGCGACTTCAACGCCCTCGAAGCGTCTGTAACCAAAAGGTTCAGCCACGGCTTCCAGGCCCAGGGCTCCTATACATGGAGCAAGATCATTGATACCGGCTCCGCCACAGTGCTCGGCGACCAGTTCATTAATTCCATCTCGAGTCTGTGGTTTTACTGCAACCAGTGCCGCCGGGGTGTCGCAGACTTTAACACGCCGCAGAATTTGGTCATTAATGGAGTTTGGGACCTCCCGAGCCCGCATTTTGCGCCGTCCGGCGCAAGTTGGCTCCTGGGAGGGTGGCAGTTGGGTGGCATTATGACGGCGCAGTCGGGTCAGCCAACAACCCTCCTGATCACCGGCGACACCATGGGAAATGGAAATACGGATCCTTATGCCTTTCCGGTTCGAGTGCCGGGCTGCAACCCAACAACGGGAAACGTGAACGAGTTTTTCAATCCCAGTTGTTTCCAGTTCCCAGGCGTTGGTAACGGAGTCGCCGTCAATCAGTTCGCCGGACGAAACGGGAGGAACGCGGTGACCGGCCCTTCGCTTTTCAACCTGGATTTTTCTCTGATTAAGGATACCTACATCAAGCGCATCTCTGACACGTTCGACGTTCAGTTCCGCGCGGAGTTCTTCAACATTCTCAATCACCCGAGCTTTCAAGTCCCAACCTATGAGTCGATCGGCGGCTCCGCTTATATACTACAATCGCCGTCTGCTGGCAACCCGTCAGGCTCGAATTTTCCTCCTTTCGGGTCTGGCGGCGTCATCTCGGCTACGGCTAACTCGCCGAGAGAAATTCAATTCGCGGTGAAGCTGATCTGGTAGGGCTGCTGGTGCGGAGGTGTGCGAACGCCAGCCTATTAATAGAAGCTGGCGTCCACACATCGCCGCATCTGGAGATCAAGAATTCTGCGTAGTAGAGGTCTCGCGCGGAAAGGCGCGGGCCACAGCATCAAGGCCATCCAGAAATTCGCTGCGTACGACCTGATGCCAGTAGATTCCGACACGTCCGATGTGCCGGTATTTCTTGTAACGTTGTGCTACCAACCGGCGGGCTGAGGTGCGGCGGACGCTGGCCAGCGCCGAAAGGATGTGAGCTTTCATCGCGGCCGCCGTAGAGGCCGGATCAAGATGGGCGCCGCCTTCCGGCTCCGGGACAACGCCGTCTATGATGCCAAGGGAAAACAGGTCGCGCGCTGTGAGCCGCAGTTTTTCCGCGATCATTTTTGCCTTGGCCGCATCCCGGTAGATGATGGCTGCCGCGCCTTCTGGGGAGATTACAGAATAGACCGCGTGCTCCAGCATCAGCACCCGATCCCCGATCGCGAGCGCCAAAGCGCCTCCGCTTCCTCCTTCTCCAATGATTACTGAGATGATCGGAGTGGGCAGGCTAGCCATTCCAGCGAGGTTGCGCGCCAGCGCCTGGGCGATGCCTCGTTGCTCGGATTCATACCCAACCTGGACGGCTGGGCAATCCACCAGAGTGATCACCGGCATCTTGAACTTTGATGCGAGGTGCATCAGGCGCAGCGACTTCCGGTAGCCTCCCGGGTAGGTCATTCCGTGATGAGTTGATTCTCGCCCATCCGCAGGCAGGCTGCGCTGCTGGGCGATCATCATTACCGTCTGGCCATCCAACTCCGCGAGGCCGCCGATCACAGCGGCGTCATCGCCGCGCTGCCGGTCGCCATGAAGCTCCAAAAAACTGGAAGTAATCAGCGCACAAAGCTGCTGAGCCGCGGGCCGCTCAGGGTGCCGGGCCAGGTTGACCTCAGTCCATGCCGGCAGCTTTGGAGTCTTGCGCGGCGGCTCCATCTTCTCGGCATGCACCTTCTCCGCCTTTTCTTGGCGAAGATGATTGACCAGATAGCTCAAAACGTCGCGCAGATCCCTCCGGGCCGTTACGAGATCGAGGAACCCCTCCCGGAGCAGCGTTTCCGCCTGATGGCTCCCTTCGGGAGGCGGAAAGCCGGTGGTCTGTTCAATGACTCTTGGACCCGTGAAGCCGATTTGCGCGCCCGGTTCGGCAATCAACACGTCTCCCAGAGAAGCAAAGCTCGCGCTCACCCCTCCGAATGTAGGATCTGTTAGAACTGAAATAAACGCCAGACCTTGCCGATGGTGCAAGGCGGCAGCCGCAGAGACCTTGGCCATTTGCATCAGCGAGAGCATGCCCTCTTGAACTCGCGCCCCGCCGCTGGCCGTCACGCTCACGACAGGAATGCGCGACTTCGTAGCGGCTTCAAATGCGCGCGCAATTTTTTCGCCTACGACGGATCCCATTGTCCCGCCGAGAAAGTCAAAATCGAAAACGATGAGCATAGTGCGCTGGCCAGCCATCCGCGCCGTGCCGGTCGTTACCGCCTCCCGCACACCGGATTCCCGGCGGGCTTGTTTTAGCCGCTCGCGGTACGACTTGCGGTCAGCAAACTTGAGAGGGTCAACCGAAACCAGGTTGCGGTCTATCTCGTGAAACGTGCCCGGGTCAGCGAGCGAGGCTATCCGTGCCCAAGACGGCATCGGGAGGTAATGCTGGCAATCGGAACAGATAAACAGTTGGCCTTCCAGATCCGCAATCGATCGCTCGGCGCCGCAGCCTGGACAACGTACCGTACGGTCAGCCATTTCTTTTTTTCTGAACATTGATGAGCGTCACTCCCTTCAGTCAGGTTTCTCCAAGTTTCTCGTATGGGACCTCAGTTACGATGGTACAGCATTCGCGCAGCAATGTGGCGCAGGAAATGAGCAGTTTTGAGGCGGGTGATCTCTCAAGCTTGATGCACACGGGAATAAGACTGCGGCCGCATGCCGGGCCGGCATGCGCTGCCCGCGCTTAGACGCTCGGTGCCGGCTGATTCCCAATTCCAGCGGTAGTGGGTTTTTATTATCACAATCAAACAAAAGCCAGGTAGCGCAGAGTTTGTGCATCTCAAACTTTGCATTGTAAGGCCGTAAAATCTTGTTTTTATAGAGATTTTTGGAGCCTGTCATTCTGAGCGAAGCGAAGAATCTCGCTCTGGAGTGTATGAACAGAGCAACCACTGCGAGATGCTTCGCTGCGCTCAGCATGACATAGCTGCGGTCTTTTGATTGCGGCCTTCGGCCGCGCTGCGCTACCAAATTCTAGTTTCCCTTGCAATCGATTGTCAGCGGGAAAACGGTAACCCCGTCTCCATCCGGGACATTCGCAACACTGTCCTTCTTTTCGCACCCGTGTTTGCTGGTCGTCACGTAGTTGTTTCCGGGAATTAAATTCACCGCCGCCAGCCCTTCGTCATTTGCCTTCGCTTTGACGTTGCTTAACACCGTGCCGTCATCCCACAGAATCTCAAGCTCCGCATCGGGCACGGGATTGCCGGCGCTATCCGTGATGCGAAAGAAGACCGGCTTGTGCAACATCTTCTTGCCCTCATACACGTCCTCATGCAGCATCACCAGATGCAGCCTAGCCTCCGGCTGGCTCGCCGTCACGTCGGCATGTTCAAAAAAGCTAGTGTCATGATCCGCCCCGGCGCGCCTCACGGTTACCCAATAGCGCCCGAATGGCAGTGCGCTCGCGTAAAACTCTCCGTCGGCTGCGGTCACCTCCTGTGTGATCAAGTGCTCATTCCAGTCGCTGATTGAAACCAGAACATCCGCGGCGGGGCGAGTTTCCCGGTCTACGACGGAGCCGGAGATGACGCCGCGCGAGGAATCCGGCGCTGGTTCCAGTCTCAGCGGAACGGCATGACTGTTGAGCGATCCCACCCACAGGTCGACTTTGGCATCGCTCCGCAGGGCCTGAGCGTCAGCGAACGTCGCGTTGTAGACTACCGACAATTCGTAATACCCCCAGAGCGGCCGCTTGCCACCAGCGGTGCGCACGCTCGCCGGTTCCAGCTCGATGGCCACCTCTTCCGAGACATCTCCGCCGGCGGGAATCGAGATAAGACCAGGATGAGGAAAGTCAGGGCTGCGCAGCACGGTTCCTACGCCGGGAACCACCGACCCCAGCACTCCAGAGGCGTTCTGGGCTGCGGTGAGCTGCAGATGAGTGGCGATAAGTGATCCATTCGAATTGGCGTTGACCTCGCCCATGAACATTGCGCCGGCATCCCGCGTGGGCCGGTAAAGCCACAGGACGCCCTGGCTTGAGTTGTGGAAGTGCAGGGTCACACGCGCGGCGAAGGGCTGGTAGACAGTGGATTGGTCGAGCGAAATCGTCAGTTGGAGCGGCTGCTGGCTAGGGCCCGCCCGTGCGATTTCAGCCGCCAGCAGCGAGGCGCTGAGAAACACGGCCATCAACCAAGCCAACTCTCTGCTTCTGAACTCCATGATGTTCAGTGTAATTCGGCGAACGCAGACAGGCAATTCTTTGGGTCTTTGAGAGTAGCGGGTAAGGGCGATGAGGGCGGAC
>JBOGJZ010000389.1:0-2457 GCA_050745645.1 Terriglobia bacterium
GGCATGGTGCTGGTTACAGGGCCAACCGGCAGCGGAAAAACTAATACGCTCTACTCCTCCATCGCGCAGCTCAACAAAGATGATACGAACATCATAACGGCTGAAGACCCGGTGGAATTTCAGTTGCCAGGGATTAATCAAGTGCAGATGAAGGAACAAATTGGACTGAATTTTGCGGCCGCACTGCGTTCTTTCTTGCGGCAGGACCCTAACATTATCCTGGTAGGCGAAATCAGAGACTTTGAAACGGCGGAGATTGCCATCAAAGCTGCGCTAACCGGCCACCTGGTACTGTCCACGCTCCACACCAATGACGCGCCTTCGACGATTTCGCGGTTGATGAACATGGGCATCGAGCCGTTTCTCGTGGCCACGTCCGTCCACCTCATCTGTGCTCAACGCCTGGTGCGCCGCATCTGCGCGGACTGTAAGACGCCGGACCCCGCCGCGCCGCAGGTTCTGCTCGAGGCCGGATTTACCCCCGAAGAGGCTAATAGCGTGACGCCTTACAAGGGCAAGGGCTGCAACACCTGTGGAGGACGTGGATACAAAGGGCGCGTGGGCCTTTATGAAGTGATGGAAACCACGGATGAAATCCGTGAAATGATTCTGATCGGCGCTTCGGCACTGGAACTAAAGCGCAAGGCAGCGGAGCAGGGCATGATCACGCTACGGCGCAGTGGATTGATCAAAGTGAAGGCGGGTCAGACGACCATTGAAGAGGTGATACGCGAGACGGTGCTATAGCGGTTCAGAAGCGTTCTTCGCCTGTCATTCTGGGAGGAGCGAAGAATCTATCGTGGGAGCTCTGTTTGCTGCATCGCTAAGGCGCGGCAAGCCGTGCCCAGCAAAAGCGGGAGCAAGCTCCCGCACTCCAAGGCCGAACTGAGGGATCATGCAGCTACCTAACTTAAGCGATTTACTGAAGCGTCTGGTAGAAACAGGCGGCTCAGACTTGCACGTCACGGTGAACTCCCCGCCACGCATCAGGATTCACGGTGATTTGAAACCACTTGAGGACATGCCTGTCCTGGGGCCTGCCGAGACCAAGCAGCTTGCTTACAGCGTGCTGACGGAGGCGCAGAAACACCGTTTCGAGGAAACCCTGGAGCTGGATTTCGCGTTTGGCATCCGGGATCTGGCCCGCTTCCGAGGCAATCTTTTCAACCAGCGAGGCGCCACGGCGGCCGTCTTCCGCGTCGTGCCGTTCGAAATCAGATCGTTTGAGCAGCTCGGCCTGCCTAACACGCTCCGAAAGCTGTGCCAAAAGCCGAGAGGCCTCGTCCTTGTGACCGGACCAACCGGAAGCGGAAAATCCACGACATTGGCCACGATGCTGGACCTCATTAATGAGACTCGCTACGAGCACATGATTACAATCGAGGACCCCATCGAGTTTTTGCACTCTCACAAGCGGTGTCTAGTGAACCAAAGGGAAGTGCATTCGGATACGCATTCGTTTGCGGACGCGTTGCGGGCTGCTCTGCGCGAGGACCCCGATGTGGTTCTGATCGGAGAAATGCGTGACCTGGAAACGGTCGAGTCCGCGCTGCGCATCGCCGAGACCGGGCATTTGACTTTCGGCACCCTGCACACAAACTCTGCCGCCTCCACCATCAACCGGGTCATTGACGTGTTTCCCTCGCACCAACAGTCGCAGGTGCGCGCCCAGCTTTCCCTTGTATTGGAAGGGATCCTATGCCAGTCCTTGTTGCCCCGGCCGGAGGGCAAGGGTCGGGTGATGGCGATGGAAATCCTGGTGCCGAATCCCGCCATCCGCAATTTAATCCGCGAGGACAAGATTCACCAGATCTACTCGACCATGCAGTCGGGGCAGGAAAAGTTCGGGATGCAAACTTTCAACCAGTCGCTTTGTTCACTCTATCAGAAGGGTCAGATCACTCTTGAGACTGCTCTTGGACGGTCCGGCAATCCTGATGAGCTTCAGGACATGGTTAGCCGCAGCGCGCCTACCGCTGCAATGTCCCGGCCGCCGGTCTATGCTCCCGTTAAACGGTGACGGGCGCCGGCCATGTCTCGTTTAACGCGCGCAGCGCTCCTGGCTCGCCGCACCTTGTAGGAAGCAAGAAGACGAAGGGAACTATAAATCCATGCCAACTATCCAGTTTCCCCAAACCACGGGCAAGATACTCGCACCCGGCGGGGCGCAGAAACCGCCGCGCGCCGGCGCAGTGAAGAACGCATCAGCCGCCAATAGAGCCGCGGCGAAGACTTCTGCTTCGCCTAAAGCTCCAAAGATCGGTAAAGTGAAGTCCAAGGATCTGGCGATTTTCACGCGGCAATTTTCGGTGATGATAGACGCCGGCCTCCCCTTGGTTCAGTGCCTGGAAATCCTTGCGTCCCAACAGGAGAGCAAAAACTTCGCCGCTGCGCTGCGCGGCGTGCGCGGCTCGGTTGAAGGCGGCGCGACGCTGGCCAACTCGCTGCGCCTTTATC
>JBOGJZ010000390.1:0-8320 GCA_050745645.1 Terriglobia bacterium
AGATCAGAGAGTACTTGTAATTGTTAACGTCCTTCCCGCCATTGACGATGTAGAGGCGCTTTGCACCGGGATCGTAAACGATAGAGTCCGCGCCAACCGATATCTTTACATTCTTGATGACTTTAAACGTGCTTCCATCTAAAAATGTGCAGAGACCCCTATCACCGATGGCAACAAGAAGCTCGTTGGTTTCTGGGACGTACCATTCTGCGTGAGGCGTACCGATCCCGCGGATGCTCCGAATCCGCTTCTCAGAAGCCAAATCGATCACCTCAATCGTTTGGTTTTCTCGCGCGGCCAGAAACAGGCGTTTGTTCTTCAAATCCACTGCAAGATGATCAAACCGGCCTTTGATGCCCGGCAATGGTATGGATTGAACGAGTCTCAGCGGCGCTTGCTGCGAAAGGCCCTGAATTGAAAAGCCCAGCGCGAGAGCCAAGACGAGCGCGTATTTCATATATTCACCTTAGAAAGTTGAGTTCGAAAGGATGGCAGGGCACGGTTTTCCGATTAAAACCATCGGGACAGTTTAATCTTACCGCAAGCGCCCTCACCCCGCCTTACGATGCCCCTCTCCCGCTCATGCGGAGAGGGGCTTTAGGGGTGTGGGGGGAACTCGCGCCGAGGCAGGGCCTGTAGTTGCTAGCGCAGAGTTTAGCGTTCCAGAAACTCTGCGGCTGGTTTTCGGCCAAACCCGCAGAGTTTGAAGTGCACAAACTCTGCGCTACGAGCTACGCCGGTTAAATCGATCCGTTATCCGGTCAGGCTGTTATCGTCTACCAGATCACCTTAAGCGCAAACTGAATTTCACGTGACGTGTTGCTTCCGGTCGAGGTCAGCAGGCCGGCCACGCTTGATGCCGTCCCTTTGTCGTCAAAAATATCAGTGTTATCAGGGTTAGTGGGCGGCAGGAAGTTGGCCCGGTTTAGGATGTTAAAAACTTCCACCCTGAACTGGACGTTAAAGTTTTCCGAAATCCTCTTGATGTAATTGTTTTTGAACAGGGAGAAATCTAAATCCGAAAGTCCAGGCCCAGTTAAAATGTTCCGGCCCGCGTTGCCCGCCAGATTGATACACGTCGGAATGGCGAACGCCGGGTCGCAATTCGCCGCGTAGAAGGCAGCAGATGGCGCCGTGGGAACGGCAAAGCAGTTGGTTTTGATGTAATTGTTAGGATTCCCCGGATTGACGAGTGTTCCGCAGCCTGGGCCGGTCAGGCGGTTCGGATAGTCTTGCGGGTGGTTTCCGTTCAGTCCGAGAGGATCACCCTGCGAGCCTAAAGTGGGCGTGAAGGGTACGCCGTCACTTGCTGTATAGATGGCGCCTAGCTCCCAGCCGTTGGTGATCCAGTTCGCGGGGCCGGAGGCCGATTTCAACCCGGGGGCGTCCCACGTGAAGTTGAGCACCAGCGTTTTGCCGATGTTGAAATCCGATACGCCGCGGCTCACGCTCGTATTGAACCAGTTCCACAACGCCGGAATCGAATTCCCGAACTGGTCGCCCGCCACCGAACCTGAACTATTGTCGATACTCTTACCCCAGGTGAAGGAGCCTTGCGCCTGCAAGCCGTGGCTCATTCTCTTTTGAAGGCCTACTTCAAGCGCGTCATAGGAGGCGCCCGTCTCAAACATCACTCCCCGAATGTTTCCAAATGCAGGATTGATCCTGGTCCCGCTACCCGAAGGGCGAGGCCACACGTAACCTGAAGACGTCAGCGTGGGAATCACTTCATCCATTTCCTCAGAGCGGAACGGCAAATGTACGCCATGCGAGCCCAGGTAACCGGCCGTCAAGGTGGTGCTGGGGGTCAGCGCATGTTGGATATTGAAATTCCACTGCATGACGTATTGGCGGGGTGGGTTGTACTCGATGAAAGACTGCCGGAAAGTGTTCAGTGTTAGCAGCGGGTACGCTCCAGCAAAGAATGACCCTGCGGGCGGGTTATTAACGGAACCTAGCAGGAAGAACGGCGCCGATTGAAGCGTCAGCAGATTGTTTTGGTAAGGCAGGGGTAGCACGTCGAATAATCCCCAACCTCCGCGTAGCGCGGTCTTCCCATTGTGAAAAGGATCCCAGGCAAAACCTACCCGCGGCTCGAAATCGCGGAGGGTGGGATTCTGAAAATAGGGATTTCCTAGGTGCTGGGTGGCGTCCGTGATATGGATCAGATTGGATAGCTTGTTTTGAACTTCAGTAGGCACTGTCGTCATCTCATAACGCAGGCCGAGATTCAGCGTTAGATTCGGCCGCGTGCGCCAATCATCCTGCACGTAGGCGCCGAAGAGGGTTTGCCGTTCTCCGCGCGGGGTGAGGGTGCTGATGATCTGAGAAGCGAACTTTTTCGGATGGTTCGTCAAAAAACTCTGCACGCTGCCGAAATTGAACTGGCCTGTCGGGGTGCTAAACGAGATCATGTTGACGTTCATGCGTTCCACGGCGACCCCGAATTTGATGGAGTGAGTGCCATGCATCCAGAACGCATCGTCATACCCTTGGAAGTCATTCCAGTAGTAGAAGAAGGTTCCGAGCGAGTTTAGGCCGCCCAACATTTCCGAAACGCCACCGATCCTCATGTCAGCGGCGGTCTTCCCGGGAACCGCACCCAGGCTGGTGTCTTTGGCCAAGGGGTTAATGGCGGAAATGCTTTGGTTATTGGCGGCGCCTTCGCGGTTGTAACCAGCCCGAACCGTGTTGACGAAAGACGGGCTGAAAATGTGATTTTCCTCGAGTACGACAATTTGCCGGTTTGTATGGGATCCAATTAACTGGAGATCGAAATTATCCGGCGAGTGATAGGGCGTATCGTCGTACATGTAGGTCCCGAACACGCTGTCTTTATCGGAGATTTTATGGTCAAGGCGTGCGGTGAAGAAGGTTTCATTGATCACCTGCTGGATGGGGAAGATGAATTCGGCGATGTCGCCGCGCACCTGCCCATTGGGCAGGGGATAAAGAGCAAGATATTTCGCGGCCGAAGGATCGACCGTCACCGTGCCTTCTGTTAAATTACCTGCCCGAGCTGCTACGGATGGAACGGTGGACACGTCGGAGATGCCGAGAGATTGCCGGATCGCTTCGAAATCGCCAAAAATGAAGGTCTTGTCCCTCTGGATTGGGCCGCCAGCGGATGCTCCAAACTGATTGCGGCGGAAGGGTGGGGGCGCAGAACCCGGGTCGAAGAAATTACGGGCGTCAAGAGCGCTGTTGCGCAAGAACTCATAGACGTCTCCGTGGAACTGGTTGGTTCCTGACCGGGTAATGGCGTTTACCACACCACCTGCCGTTTTTCCGTACTCGGCCGAATAGTTGCTTGTCAAAACAGAAAACTCCTGGATTGCATCCACGCCAAGGTTTCCGCCCAGCACGCTGCCCGGCGCCCCATTGCTGTAATCGTTCATGCTGATGCCATCCATACGGTAGTTGTTAAATTGCGGCCGCTCGCCTGAAATGGTGATCTCGTCGCCGAAGCCGCGGTTTCCGCGATCTCCGCCTTTTGCGAAGGTCGGCTGCGTCTGAATCGCATCCACGCCAGGCTGCAGCTTGGCGAGGTCAGTCCAGCTTCTGCCGTTCAGAGGAAGCTGGCGGACGGTCGTAGAATTTACCGTCGCGCTGATGCTCGAGGTAGCCAATTGCACGGCGGGCGCAGCCCCGGAAACCTGAATCGTCTGCGTCACCGCGCCGACCTGCATCGTAATGTTGAGCACCTGCTGGGCGCCGACGGTCAGCGTGATGCCGGAATGCACAACCGTGTTAAATCCCTGCGCGGAGATTTTCACTTGATATGGCCCTGGAATCAGATTGGGAGCCGTGTAAAGGCCGGCCGAGTTGGTCGTCACATTCGTCGTTATGCCGGTGGCAGTGTTCTTAATCGAGATCTGCGCGTTAGGCACCATGGCGCCGGATTGATCGGTGACTGTGCCGGAAAGCGTTGCTCCCACGACCTGCGCCCGGATGGGAGCAGCCAAGCTAAGGCTAAGCAGCACCACGGCTCCCGCAATAACTCCGTCAACTCGTTTCCCGTGTAACCAAGCCATGAAATTACCTCCTCTGATTAGCAGTGCGAACTCAATCGCTCATTGAGTTGCGTGGACATCCTGATCCGGCCCAATAACTCACATGGATTTTTCTTTCCGCTGGTTGCCTACCAAGCAGAATTGCAATGTCTTTGAGTGATTGTCAAGAGAATCTATCACATTTTTGCGATTTCCTTGTCATACAAGTTTGGCATTTTTATCCAGCGGCGTGGGGGCTCCGGCTGATTTTTGCGTCCTCACGGCCTATCCGCAGTACCAAATCGATTCGCTCCTGCTCTGCAAGAGTGACGGGCGGTTAACCCTGATGCTGAGAGCTTTCGCTCACCTTTGAGAATCTGACATCGGGGACCACGCCTTCAAGCCAGTCTTCTTTTTTATGTTTGGTGAACCTTCTATGTGCCATGATATTTACTACACGCACTGCCCGTCGTCAAGTAGATTTATTTGTTGGCTTGTCATCCCTAGTTTCCCGCCTGCGCTGAAGCGGAAAAAACTGTCTCAGGCGTCTCATGGGTCTCCATCTGCACTGTCCGGCCTGCTATGCTGAAGCCGCTATGGACACCTCTGATCGCAGTCAACGCTTCCGTTTATGCCGGTCCCCGAAGCTCACCCCGGCGCGCCTGGCCGCCTGCCGGTCGAACGCCAGCAAGTCCTCCGGCCCCCGCACGGCGCGAGGCAAGGCCCGCGCGTCCCTGAATGCGCTCAAGCACGGCCGCTATGCCCGCCGGCTGACCAGCACCCTGAAGCGCGCCGGCGAGCGGGAGCAACTGCAAGTCTACTGGGGGATCGTGGAAAGGATCAGCATGCACTTCCGGGTGGACTGGCAACGGGAGCAGCAGAAGACGGAGCGGTTGGCGCGCCCGGCGCGGCAAGTCTGGTGCTACGGGTGGAAGGCGGTGGGGAGAGTCAAAATGAACCCAGCAAGTGCTGGAAGCTCAAGCAGTTATAAAAATAACTCCCCATTCCAGATTCGGATTGAAGGCAACGCGAGAGGCAGTGTGCTGAAGTTTGTCTTCGGGCGGCGCCGGCAACGCCGTCTGACCGCCCGGGTGGTTCCGCTGCTGAGCCTCGCCGGGTTCTATGCAACGCGGCTGCTGACACCATCCGCCCCTCCGGCCGGGCGAGGCGACGAATGCGGCTTATGAAAACCCCAAAACTGTGGGATGGCAAGGATTTGTGGGCAGAAAATTTATGGTCAGTGCTGTTAACACGTGATATGTCCAGTCTCCACCCCCGCGGCCTTCGCCAAGGCGCCGTAGGAGCGTGTCTCTCTCGCCGCCGGCTTGACAACGAGCGGCGAGTCCGATACTTTGGGGATGACTTCATGGTCAGTTCTCTGCATTCTGGATTCGCCAATCGTTGCTTTTCCGAGCGTTGTTTTCCTGAAATCTCAACTTATGTAGCAGGGAGGTATGGTGGAGTGTTCCGCGAAATATGAAAGATAGCGTTCAAATTTCCACGGGAGTCGAGGAGCTTTTTGGAACCTTTGATGAGAACCTGAAGTTGCTCGAAAAATCGTTTCAGGTCTCAACCCATTTGAGCAACGATACCCTGGAAATCGAGGGAGCAAAGGAAAACGTCGGCCGGGTGCAGCGCCTGGTGAGGGACTACGCCGATCTCGTCGAGTCAGGTTCGCGCTTTGCCGCCAGCGACGTGCAATCCTTCCTGCGAATCCTGGCCGAAGATCCGGCCGCGAGCCTTCGAGGACTGGCGGAAGCGGGGCGGCCGCGGACACTGGGGAAAAAATCGGTCTCTCCCAAAAGCCTTAACCAGCGGCGTTACGTGGACGCCATCGAGCGGCACGACATGGTGTTCGGCATCGGCCCTTCAGGCACCGGCAAAACTTACCTCGCCGTGGCTATGGCGGTGGATTCACTGTTATCCAAAGAAGTCAGCCGGATCATCCTGGCAAGACCGGCGGTGGAAGCAGGAGAGCGGCTGGGCTTCCTGCCAGGAACGCTGCAAGAGAAGGTGAACCCGTATCTTCGCCCCCTATACGACGCTCTGTATGACGTGCTCGATCCAGACCGCGTCGAGCGTTACGTCGAGAAGAATATCATTGAGATTGCCCCCATCGCCTTCATGCGCGGGCGCACTCTTAACGACGCTTTCGTCATTCTAGATGAAGCCCAGAACACCACGAGCGAGCAGATGAAAATGTTCCTTACGCGACTCGGTTTCAATTCAAAGGCGGTGATTACCGGCGACGTCACGCAGATCGATCTCCCGAACGGCCGTCGCTCGGGACTGGTCGAGGCCGTCGAGGTGGTGGGGCGGGTTAACGGCATCAGCTTCGTCTACTTCAACGAGCGCGACGTAGTGCGGCACAGCCTGGTGCAGCAGATCATCCGCGCCTACGAGGAATATGATCAGTCGCGCGGCGCGAACGCCAATGGATCAAATGGACCCAAGGATGCGCCTGCCATGTCCGAGGGCGAGTCATAGCCAGAATGAGCCGCGTGCCGGCATGCTCGTCGATTACCAATCGTCAGCGCCGCGTCCCTGTTCGCGCCGGAATCTACCGGACCTTTATCCGGAAAGTGGAGCGAGACCTTTACCTGGCCGGGACGCGATTTGACGTTACGCTGGTCGATGATTGCGAAACGGCGCGGCTTAACCTGCTTTTCCGGAAGAAGGCAGCGCCCGCCGATGTATTGTCGTTTTCCTGGAGAGATGGCGCAGAAGCTGGGGCGGAATCTGCCAAAATAATGGCGGCGGAATTCGCCGGATTCCTTGGCGACATCGTCATTTCGGTCGAGGCAGCCCGGCGCAATGCCAGACAGGAAGAACAATCCCTTGAAGTTGAGATCCAGCAACTGATCCTGCACGGGCTTTTACATCTGCTCGGCTACGATCATGAAACTGATGAAGGCGAGATGAACTGCTTAGAACTCCGGCTGCGCCGCCGCTTGAACATTGAGGGCGAGAAATCAGCCGAGGCTAAGCGTCTTGTCTCGCGGTGCGGCATGCAGAAGAAATCTGTCCATTGAAGCGCTATGCCGGAAAGCAACCCTTTCAAATGCGGTTTTGTCGCGATCGTAGGCCGGCCCAACGCGGGCAAGAGCACGCTGGTGAATGCGCTCGTGGCCGAAAAGGTGTCCATCGTGACTCCGGCCCCGCAGACTACGCGCAATCGCATTCTGGGCGTATTCAATCGTCCCGGCGCTCAGATTGTGCTTGTGGATACGCCGGGCATTCAAAAGCCGCTCCACCGCCTCAACCAGCAGATGATGGAAGTGGTCCGGCAATCCTTAGAGGCGCGTGACATCGTGTTGCTCATGGTCGATGCCTCCGCCAGCTTCGGCAAGGGAGATCAGTACGTCATCGAGATGCTGAAGCAGTACCGGGTGCGGTCCCTGCTGGCGCTGAACAAAGTTGACGCCATTCGTAAAATCCGGCTGCTGCCACTGATAGACCGGTACGCGAAGCTCTATGATTTTGAGGAGATTTTCCCCGTCTCAGCGCTGAAAGGAGAGGGGCTCGCGGAGCTCACGGAAGCGCTTATACAGCGGCTGCCCGAATCCGAGCCTCTTTTCCCGCCAGATTATTACACCGACCAGCCGGAACGGTTTCTGGCCGCGGAGCTGATCCGCGAAAAAGTCATTCTGCACACACAGCAGGAGTTGCCCTATGTGATCGCGGTGTTGATAGAGGATTTTGAAGCATCAGAGCGGCTGACGCGAATCCGGGCCACAATCGTTGTTGAAAAGGAATCACAAAAACCAATTGTGATTGGGGCTGAAGGCGGGAAGATCAAACAGATCGGGACTGAGGCGCGGCGCGACCTCGAACGTCTCTTCCCGCCTCAGGTGTTTCTGGAGCTTCATGTTCACGTCGAGCCGCGCTGGCGCGACAACCCCGCTGCAGTGGCCGCGTTGGATTACCGGGGCGGCCCGCTCCTCCAATAATTGGCGGCACTATAACTTGTAATTCTCAATAATCCCTTCCATTCGCTATTCTCCGCCAGTAATGCCGAGCGACTTCATTTTCCGGTAGAGGTGGCTGCGTTCCAGCCCCAGCGCCTCCGCCGTGCGGCTGACATTGCCCTGATTTTCCTCGAGCTTGCGTACGATGTAATCGCGCTCATAGGCCGCGCGGGCTTCGTGAAGACTGGAAAAGCCGGCCGGCGCTCCGTGCTCATGAGAATGTTTTTCAGCCTCGGAGTGAAGCTGGATTTCCGGCGGCAGGTGGCGCCGCTCGATGCGCGTCCCTTGCACCATGATGACCAGGCGCTCCACGAGATTCCGCAGCTCGCGGACGTTTCCCGGCCAGCGGTAGCGGACCAG
>JBOGJZ010000391.1:0-11416 GCA_050745645.1 Terriglobia bacterium
CACTCAGCCTGTCATCCTGAGGAGCCGAAGGCGACGAAGGATCTCGCAAGTCCTTAAAAATAGCAAAGGCAGATTCTTCGCTCCGCTCAGAATGACAGGGGCGGAACGTTTTTCAACAAACTGCTAGCGGGGCATGGAAACGACTATGCCACACATCCTCATTGTTGAAGACGAAGCCAAAATGCAGCGGCTGCTCGAACTGAGCCTGGCAGAAGAGGGCTATACCACGCGCGCCGCCTCGGACGCCGAGTCCGGCCTGAAGCTGTTGAGGCAAGAAAAATTCGATCTGATTTTCACGGATTTAAGGCTTCCCGGCATGGATGGCCTTGAATTCCTGCAAGCCATCAGGCGCTCCGACGCCCACTCACCCGTGGTGCTGATGACGGCCTTTGGCACGGTCGAAACTGCGGTTCAGGCCATGAAGGCAGGCGCCAGCGATTACATTCTGAAGCCATTCTCGCTCGAAGAGATCAAGCTGATCGTCAAGAAGGAGCTTGACGTCCGCCGCCTGCAAGAGGAAAACCGCGACCTGCGCGAGGCGCTGGGCCAGCGCTATGCCTTCAAGAATATCGTCGCCCGCAGCCCCAAAATGCAGGAGGTGTTAGCCCTGGTAGAGCGCGTGGCGCCCGGCAATTCCACTGTGCTGCTCGGCGGTGAGAGCGGTGTTGGTAAGGATTTGATTGCGCGCGCCATCCATCAACACTCACGCCGGGCTTCCGGGCCGTTCGTTAAAATCAACTGCGCCGCCATCCCCGAAAACCTGCTCGAAAGCGAGTTGTTCGGCTACGAAAAGGGCGCGTTCACCGGAGCGGTGGCCGCGAAACCCGGCAAGTTCGAGCTGGCGGATAAGGGCACAATTTTCCTGGATGAAATCGGAGACGTTCCACCGGCCATTCAGGTCAAGCTGCTGCGAGTGCTTCAGGAGCGCGAGTTTGAACGCCTCGGCGGAACAAAAACTCTCAAGGTGGACGTGCGCCTCATAGCCGCCACGAACCGTGATCTGCGCGCCGCGCTCGAAGAAAGGACGTTCCGCGAGGACCTCTATTACCGGCTGAACGTCGTGCCGATCAGCATTCCACCGCTGCGCGAGCATAAGGAGGACATCCCCGATCTTGTGACTCACTTCCTTGACCGCTTCACGCGCGAGGCCGGTAAACAGATCAGCGGGCTAACGACGGCCGCGCTCAAGCAGCTTATTGACTTCACCTGGCCCGGCAACGTGCGCGAGCTCGAAAATATCCTCGAACGCGCGGTAGCGCTGGCAACCGGCTGCGAAATCGGCGAAACCGATATCCGCCTGGACGTATCTCCGGCCAGTTCGGCCGCTGGCTCTGGCCAGACGCCTGCGTTCCTGCCGCCGGGCGTAACCCTCGAACAGTTCGAAGGCGAGATCATCCGTGAAGCCCTGCGGCGGGCCGGCGGAAACAAGAGCCAGGCCGCGCGGTTGCTTGGCCTCTCGCGCAATGCGTTGCGCTACCGGCTCTCAACCATGGGCGTGGAAGACGAAGGCGAAGGCAAGTAACGCCCGCCAATCCGGGTATTGCCAGCCCCGGCCCTGCCAAAAGCTGTTCGCTCCTTCCGGTGTAACATTAAAGGTTCGGGCCAGGGCGCGCGGCATTCTGCAGGTTCAGCCCGCGGCCAAGGAGCGCTGTGCGGGTCCTCGAGTTTCATCATGTCACCAAGGATCACAGCAACGGCGATGAATCTGTCCGTGCGCTGAATCAAATTTCCCTCTCAGTAGAATCCGGAGAATTTGTCGCGCTTGTTGGGCGGAGTGGCTGCGGCAAGTCTACCTTGCTGCACCTGGCAGGAGCGATGGATTTTCCTACGGCCGGGCGAGTGGTGTTGGACGGAGTTTGCACCTCGAATTTGACTGACTCTAATCTCACCCGGCTGCGCCGGGAGAAGGTGGGCTTCGTCTTCCAATCGTTTCAACTTCTTCACACACTTTCTGCCGCAGAGAACGTGGAACTCCCACTACTGCTTGCAGGGAAAAACCACGCACGCCAAACCGCGCTGGAGCGCCTGCGCTGGGTGGAAATGGCCAATCTCGCCGGGCGCATGCCGCACCAACTCTCGGGAGGCCAGATGCAGCGCGTCGCCATTGCCCGCGCTCTTATTCAGTCCCCGAAGCTGCTGCTTGCTGACGAACCCACCGGAAACCTGGATACTCTGACCGGCCGCCACATTCTTGAATTGCTCCACAGTCTCAACCGCGAAAAGGGAGTCACGATCCTAATGGCCACGCACAGCGTGGAGTCCGTAGCCTTAGCGAGCACCGTCATTCACTTAATCGACGGGCGCATCGAAGACATTAAGAGAAAGCCATGAGCGGCTTCCGGCTTTTCTTCCGGCTCTTTCTGCGGCCTCTTGTTCGTGAACCGCTTCGGGCCAGCCTCACCGTTATCGCGGTCAGCCTCGGTGTCGCCGTCGTCCTCGCCATCGAGCTAGCGGGTAATGCGGCCGCAGGATCCTTTCTTTCATCCGTGCAGGCGCTTGCCGGCAAAGCGGATTTCGTAGCCACCGGCGTTGGCGGAGTCAGCGGAAGCGCTGTTCAGCGCCTCGCAACCCTTCCCTATCCGATCCACGTTGAACCACAGGTGGCGGACTACGTTACCTTAATGGCGACAGGCCGGGTAGTGCCGCTGCTTGGAATCGATATGATCGCGGAGGCCTCGCATCTCTCGATCGGCATGGCGAATCTGCGCTGGCTGAACAATGACCGCTGCGTATGGGTTAGCAAAGGAATCGCCGCTACGCCGCAAAGCACAATCAGTTTGGGAATCAACGACCACGTCGCTGACTTTAAGGTCTGCGGAGTGTTACCCCAAGGGAATGAGGCCGGCGCTGACACAGTAGTCATGGACATCGGCCTCGCCGCGCAACAACTGAAGCGGGGCGAACGGGTGGACCGCGTCCTGATCACGATCCCCCAGGGCAAGCGCTCCGCTAAGCAATGGCTAGCCATTCTTCGCAGCGTGCTGCCGGCGGGAGTCCAATTAGAGGCGCGCGGCGCTGAGGCCCGGGAGAATCGCAGGATGCTGGAGGCGTTCCAGTGGAATTTGCGCGTGCTCAGTTACATTGCCCTGATCGTCGGAGCCTTCCTCATCTACAACAGCCTGTCTGTTTCGGTCGTGCGCCGGCGCACCGAGATCGGTGTGCTTCGCGCCCTCGGCGCAGATCAGAAGTTAATCCTTGCCGGGTTTCTTGGCGAGGCTGCGCTGTATGGAATTGCAGGCTCAGCGTTGGGCTTGCTCCTGGGGCGTCTGATGGCGCAAGGCGCTGTTGGGTTGATCGCTTCCACTGTTCAGTCGCTTTACCTTACGAGCCGCCCGGCGCCGGTCTCACTCAGCTTATTTACCGTTCTGTTGGCCTTTGGGATAGGAATAACAGTTGCGCTGCTTTCAGCCCTGCTCCCGGCCCTTGAGGCCTCACGCGTTCCGCCAGTGGAAGCGATGGCGCGCGCGCGGCGCGAATACCTGGCGAGAGTGAATAAGCGGCGCGATTTAGCTCTGGCCGGCGGCTGTGCCGTAGCAGCGGCTTGGGCTTCCCGGTTGCCGCCGGTAGGCGGAAAGCCTCTTTTTGGGTATCTCGCAGCCCTGCTTCTTGTCGCTGCAAGCGTGCTCGCAATTCCTGCGCTCGTGAGCGGGGTTGCCGCAGTCGCGGCGAAGCTGCCCCGGCAGGGGCGGCTGGCCGAAATCTATCTTGCCGTACAAAGCCTTTGCGGCTCGCTTCGCCGCACTGCCGTGCTGCTGGCGGCTCTTTCCACTGCCATCTCGATGGTAGTAAGCGTAGCCATTATGGTTGGGAGTTTCCGGAAGACAGTTGAAGTCTGGCTGAACCAGGAGCTTCAGGCGGACATTTATGTCAGGCCGGCCGTGCCCGCGGCTGTCGACCGCTACCCAACTATGGGCACGGAAGTCGCGCGTCAAATTGCAGCATTGCCCCAAGTGGCAGCAGTCGATCAGTATCGTGCTTATCCAATCTCGTATCAGGGGCTTCCAGCCACCTTGGCCGGCGCTGGGATAAAAATCGCCTTCGATTACGGACAATTTCCCTTGCTGCCTGGGGAGGATCGCCAAAAAGTTCTGCAGCAGATACTTGAAGGCCGCGCCGTGCTGGTGAGCGAACCCTTTGCGGTAAGGCGAAATCTTCATATCGGGGAGCGGCTAATACTGAAGTTACCGCTGGCCCCAGTGAGTTTCCGGGTGGCCGGCATCTACCATGATTACTCTGATCCGCGCGGCGTGATCGTAATGGACCGCTCCACTCTGCTGAAATATCTGCCGGACCGCGCAGCGTCCAGTCTCGGCGTTTATCTGAAGCCGGGTATCTCTTCTGAGAAGGCTCGTCGCGCCGTTGAGCGCGCCTGCGCAGGCCTGAGAGTAGCAGTTATTTCTCACAGCGAATTGCGCCGCGAGGCTATGGCCGTATTCGACCGCACGTTTCGCATCACCTATGCGCTGGAAGCGGTAGCGCTATGCGTGGCGGTGACGGGCGTTGGCGGAGCGCTCATCGCGCTCGTCGTGGACCGCCGGCGGGAAATCGCTCTGCTGCGGTTTTTGGGATCCTCAGCCCGGCAGATTCGACGGCTCATTTTCGCCGAGGCAGCCCTGCTCGGCCTCTTAGCCGGTTTGGTTGGCTTTGTTTTAGGCGTCTGCCTATCGCTTATTCTGATCTTCGTCATCAACAAACAATCCTTCGGCTGGAGCATCCAGTTTCACTGGCCGGTCACGGCGCTCGCCGGAGCGTTGCTGATTATCTACGCCTGTACCTTGGCGGCTGGAATTTACCCGGCCCGCCTCGGGATGGCGCTGAATCCGATCGAGGCCATCCAGGAAGAATGAGATTCTGTCTCGCCGCCGTTTTACTCCTCGCTTCCTCGCCGCTCCGCTACCGGATGGCCATGCCAGGCTATCGCTTCCAGTTCCCCAGGGACAATTTCAATCATCCGCAATATCAAACCGAATGGTGGTATTACACAGGTAACCTACGGGCGAGGGACGGCCGCCAGTTCGGGTTTGAACTCACCTTCTTCCGGCTGGGCATTTCTCAGCGCAAAACGCGAGACTCAACGTGGGCCGTTAATACCATCTATATGGCGCACATGGCGGTGAGCGATCTCACCGGCCACCGGTTCTATTACCAGGAGCGGTTTAACCGCGCGGGACCAGGTCTTGCCGGAATTGATCCGGCGCGAGCGCTCGTGTGGAACGGAAACTGGAGCGCCCAGTGGAGCGGAAACCAGCAGCGTCTGCAGGCGATGACTGCGAGCTATGCGTTTGATCTCACACTAACTTCACTCAAGCCTCCCGTCATCAATGGGCAAAATGGCCTCAGCCTGAAGGGCCCGGCCATGGGCGAAGCGTCCCATTACATTTCACTCACTCGTATCAAAACCGCCGGGACGATGAGAATTCATGACAGAACCTTTCGAGTGCTTGGAGTCTCATGGATGGATCATGAGTTTTTCACCGAGACGCCCGACCCCGCGCTGACCGGCTGGGATTGGTTCAGCGTGCAACTCGATAACGATACCGAACTGATGCTATACCGTTTACGGCTGAAAGATGGCAGGCCCAGCCCCTACTCTTCCGGCACTTACGTTGACGCTCAGGGCCACTCCTACTTTTTGAGCGCCCGCGATTTCAACGTGACGCCGGGAGCGACATGGTCCAGCCCTCGCACGCATGCCCGCTATCCGGTTCAGTGGCGGATTTCCGTGCCGCCGCGCCACATCGACTTGCTGTTGACAACGCCTTTGAGCGATCAGGAGCTGGTGGGACGCCCCCCCCTGTCTCCGACTTATTGGGAAGGCGCGGTGAGATTGAATGGTCAAGCAGCCGGTAAAAAGGTTCAGGGTGTGGGCTATCTGGAGATGACCGGCTATGCTGCGCCTCTTAATGCGAATCCCGGTAAAGTTTATGCCTCTTCCGGCCATTCCCGCCAACATCAATAGATTCCTCACCCGCCCGCCGCAGAGCCACTGGCCACAATTGTCCCGCAATGCTCGTTTTTATCCATGGATACTAATTGACCTGTACATCAACGCCCGCTAATCTCTTTCCGCTATTTAGATAGTTGAACGCGGCGACCGGTACGAAAGTGGCACGCACAGCGGGGCCGTAGCGCCCGTGCCGGCGCCGCCAGCCAAATGCACTCGAAACGCAAGGAGGGGATCCGTGCATACCAAGACTTCCATCATTCTCGCGTTAGCTTATGCAATAGCGGTGGCACACGCCCCGCAGATACGGGCCCAGACCTCAGCTTCCAGCGGAAGCGCCATCCAGCAGGCGGTCCAGCCCGGTCCGAACCTGCCCGCTGTGGTCGCATCCTCGGACGTGCAGGCGCAGAGCGCCTTGGCGGCAGCATTGCAAGCGGCGGGAGGAGAGTCGGCGCTCGCCGCCATTCAGGATTTTACCGCGACGGGGACCATTACTTATTTCTGGGCGGGCCAGCAGGTCCAAGGCTCGGTGACTCTGCGCGGTAAGGGACTCGATGAATTCCGGCTCGATGCAGTGCTGCCTGAAGGCACGCGCTCCTGGGCGGTGAGTCATGGCACGGGAAACCTGAAAGAGACAGACGGAACCGAAACGGCCATTCCCAGCCATAACGCGCTCAACCTGGGCGCGCTCACATTCCCGTATCTGTCCATGGCCGCCGCCGCCGCGAATTCCACCACCACGGTTTCAACCATTGGCACGGCGCAGGTGGGCAGCGTGCAGGCTCTTCAGATCAGGGTGCAGCCGCATTACACCTCTTCGTTTGACCCAAATGGAACCATTGCCCAACTCACGACGAAGGACTTTTTCATTGACCCAACTTCTTTCCTGATCCTTAAAACCGAGATCATGACACATCCCTTGCAGACATTCACCGTCAGCCTGCCTGAAGACATCTCCTTCTCGAACTACCAGCGGGTGGGCGGCGTCATAGCGCCGTTCACCATCACGGAAACAATCAACGGGCAGGAAATATGGACCATTCAACTCAGCTCAATCCAGTTCAACACGGGTCTCAATGACGCTGATTTTTCACAGTAGTGTCGCCGAGAATCGGCTACCCATAATGGGCAGAAACTCGGCGAGTTCCTGGACAGGTTGTAGCGCAGCGTTCGGTTTGCATAACGCTGCGGTTTTCCCCGGGTTCCCGGCCAAAAGCCGCAGGGTCAAAGTACGGACCCTGCGCTACAAACCGAAGGGTGAGGGAAGGAGATCATAGCGGCGAGGCTGAAGCCTTGCCCTTCCCGTACTTTCACGCTAAGCAGGAGGGGTTATGAAAGGCAAAAGTTCAGATGGCAGGGCCGTGTTTTGCAGAGTCTGGCTGCTGGCGTCGATTTTCGGGCTGCTCGCCGTGGCGTTTCCCGTCGCGGCGCACGCTCAGAATATTTTTTACTACGCCCAGAATGGGGGCCGGCCTACGTTCCTCACACCCGAACCGGTCGAGCGGGGATTCGTGGACCTGGCCAACGGCGATCTTCACCTTGAAATTCCGCTCGCCTCTCCCACTCAGCGCGGCAGCCTGACCGCCGATCTTCGCCTGGTTTATGACAGCCGCATCTGGGTGATCGTCAATAACGGCACGTCATCAAGCTGGCAGCCGGCCAACCTCAGCAATTTCGGCTTCACCACCGGTGGGTGGAACTGGATTTTCTCCGGCTACACCCAGCGTGCTGCCTATTACTCAAACCTCTCTTACTGCAACCAGCAGAACTCCTACACGGCCTACTACGGACCTTTCGTGATGCTGGCGCCGGACGGAACCGCCAAGTTCTTTCCCATTGCAACCCAGCAGGACTTCGGCTGCGGCAATCCGAATATCGCAAGCGGCAGCGCCTATGACCAGCACTCCACCGGCTCAAAGATGAGCGTGACCAATTACACCACGCCCAGCGTGCGCGACGACTCCGGGAATTCCATCACCAGCCTGGAAGATTTCAACGGCAACAATCTCACGATTAATCCCAGCGGCTTTCTCGTCGATACGCTCAACCGCGTGCCGATGAGTGTCTCAAGCAGTGGGCTTACTTACACGCTCTCCATCCTCAACTCTCAAGGTTCAAGTTCGTCTTACACGCTCACTTTCAGCAACGTTAACGTCAGCACCAACTTTGGGGTGAACGGAGTGACGGAATACTCCGGGACCATTGAGGTGCTCACAGGCATTACTCTGCCTGATGGCACGACCTATAGCTTCAACTATGATACGGGAACCACAGCCGGGCATTACGGACTGCTTACTTCCATGACTCTGCCCACCGGCGGCACGGTGGATTATACCTGGACTAATTTTACGGACTCCAACGGCAACGTGCAACGCTGGCTGGCCAGCCGCGCATCCGGCGGCGGGACCTGGAGCTACACGCCTTCGCTCATCACCTCGTGCAACAAGACGCAGGTGGGTTGCGAGCAGAAAGTGACTGAGCTTAAGCCGAGCGGCGATGAGGCCATCTATACGTTTACGCTGAACAATGGCGCCTGGAACACCGAGACGGATACTTATAACGGCACGTCTACGCTGCTCAAGAAAGTCACCACAACGTATGATTTCTCGAACGCGTGTCCCGATTGCGGAGGAGTGGGCGCGTCCTACATTCGTCCCACGCAAGCGGAAACTCAAATGCCCAGCACTGGCTCGACGCTCTATGGCCAGACGGAATACAACTATGACAGCATCTATTACGGCAACGTGAGCGCGTTCAAGGAATGGAATTACAACACCAGCGGAAGTTTTGGCGGCACGCCCGACCGCGAGACCGACTTCACCTACCTTTCGGCCTCGCCTTACATCAGCGCCAATATCCTGAATCGCGTCACGGATAAAATCGTTTACCAGAGCGGCGCAAAGGCGGCCGAAACAAAAACCAGCTACGACTCGACAGCGCTCACTTCCATCACCGGCATCACCCACCATGACGACACCAACTACGGCTCAGGAAACACGGTGCGCGGCAATCCAACCGAGGTTCAGCAATGGGTCAGCGGCTCGACCTATTTGGCGACGACAGACTACTATGACACAACCGGGCAACGGATCAAGACCGTGGACCCGGCGAACAACGCCACCATATACAGCTATGCCGATAATTTTTACACCGACAACGGTTCCAATCCGCCCGCGTCTTATTCTCCTTCGGCGCCCACAAACGCTTATCTCACCAAGGTCACGCTGCCCGTCTCGGGAACGCTCGCTTATGGATATTACTTCAACACGGGCAAGCAGGCTTTGTCTCAAGACCAGGACGGCCAGCAGACGTACCAGCACTATGTGGACCCGCTCGACCGCCACACGCTCGCGTACTATCCAGGCGGCGCATGGACGCTGACGGCGTACACTTCGGCCACGCAAACTGACACCTATCAGGAGATCAACTACTCGACCCCAAGCGCTAGTTGCACGAGTTGCACCCACCAGGAGACCCTGCTCGACAGCCTCGGACGAATGATTGATGCAAAATTGGCAAGCGACCCGCAGGGGACAGATATCGTCGCCACTACGTATGACACTTCGGGCCGCGTCTCAACCAAGAGCAATCCTTATCGCAGCACCTCCGACCCCACCTATGGGCTTGAGACTTACGCTTACGACGGCCTCGACCGCGCCACCAGCGACACGCACGCGGATAGCAACGCTCTTGACACCTACTACGGCGCAAACGTGACGAGCGGCGGCGGGATCGGTTCTCAGCTTTGCTCCACCGGCACCTACGGCTATGGCTTTCCAAGCCTCACCGTGGATGAAGCCGGGCACAAGAGCGAAACGTGGACAGACGCCTTTGGCAGGACCATCGAAGCCGACGAACCGGATTCCACGGGCGCGCTTACGCTGGGAACCTGTTACGAGCACGACGCCTTGAATGACCTGACCAAAGTCGTCCAGGGCAGCCAGACCCGCACTTACACCTATGACGGCCTGGCGCGCGAAACCAGCGAGACCACGCCGGAAGCAGGCACGGTGAGCACCTACTTTACTAACTCCAACAGCGGCCTGTGCGCGGGCGATCCGAAGCAAATCTGCCGCCGCACTGACGCGCGCAATATCACCACCACGTATAATTACGACGCCGAGAACCGCCTGACTTCCAAGACCTATTCGGATACCACCCCGGCAGCTTATTTTTATTATGATGAATCGAGTGTCACCGTGGCCGGAACCCAATACAGCATCAGTAATGGCAAGGGGCGCATGACGCACACTTCCGTCGATAGCGGCAACGCCCTGACGATTGACAACTACGACCCGATGGGGAGGATCCTTGACCTGTGGCAGTGCACGCCCTACAACTGCGGGAGCACGAGTCTTTGGGACATGAACTATGTCTACTCCTACGGCGGCTTTATCAGTTATTACAGCCACCCCGCCGGGTTCATCATCTCCGACACCTGGTCAAACGCCGGATGGCTCGCTGACATCTACTACAAGCCGAATGGCGGCTCTTATCAGACGATGGCGACGCTCACCTATGCGCCGCAGGGCACGGTCGCGACGCTGTTAAACGGCGGCACAGGCTCAGTGACTGAAACTTATAATTACAACGACCGGCTGCAGATGACCCGGATTCAGGTAGGGAACTTTGGCGGGACGAATAACGTGGCCTGCTGGGTTTATAATTACTACGGAAACGTGAGCAATCTAACAAGCTGCAGCGTGCCTTCACAAGGGACCGGAAATGACGGCAACGCGCTCGGCCAATACTACAAAGATTGGACCAACAGCGTGTTGAGTAACACCGTGAGCCTCGCTTACGATCCCACGCACCGGCTGACAAGCTCGGTGGCGACGGGCAATTCGACTTATAACCTGGCGTTCAGCTACGACCGGTACGGCAACATGACCTGCACGCAGAACAAGAACACGCAAGGCCTGTGCCCGCAATATACCTTCAGCAGCACAACGAACCGGATCACGACTTCGGGCTATGCCTATGACGCTTCGGGCGATTTGACCAACGACGGGACGCACAGCTATCAATACGACGCCGAAGGGCGGATGATTTCGGTGGATAGCGGCAACACGGCAACCTATGTCTATAACGCTTTGGGACAAAGAGTGGAGAAAGCCGTAAACGGGAGCTACACCGAGTACCTGTACGACAAAGACGGCAGCCAGGTAGGCGAGTACAATCGGACGTCCTGGGAAAGTTGGGCGGACTTTGAAGGCCGGCATCTATTCCACTTCCATGGTGGGAGCACCTATTTCACGCACATGGACCGGTTAGGAACAACGGCCATTGTGACCGATTGGTCCACGGGCAATGTCGTGCAGGACGAGTTGCACTATCCGTGGGGGCAGGAATGGACGATGGCCGGCACGCAGGAAGAAGAGCGCTTCGCCCAACTCCAGCACCGCGATACCGAGACCAGCCTTGATCCCACCCGCTTCCGGCTCTATTCATCGGGCGTAGGCCGCTGGCAAA
>JBOGJZ010000392.1:0-4171 GCA_050745645.1 Terriglobia bacterium
AGCAGCGCCACCGACAGCAGAAAGGTCCGCGAAAATGAAAAAAACGGCCTGGCGTCCAGCGCCTGTATCGTGAGAGTCTACCAGAGCGCGTCAGAAAAAACCGCGCCTCTGTGAAGAAATCCATCCCTTCAGCATTTGACTTGGCGGAGAAGTATCGCAACAATCAGAGCATGTATAGGAGTCTTCGGCGCGGTCTTCCAGAGCGTAGCCGCATTCTCCCTTTCCCGCGCGGATAAAACTCGCGAGGCGCTCTATGGCTCGACTCACCGAATTGCACGTTAATGGCCGCAGATGCGCGCTTGATGCCGAAAGCGAGACGAGCCTGCTCAGCGTTTTGCGCAACCAGATAGGCCTTACGGGGCCAAAGTACGGCTGCGGCGAAGGACAGTGCGGAGCCTGCACCGTACTCCTTGATGGCATCCCGAGACGATCCTGCATTACCAAGGCTGGCTCGGCCGCCAACAAAGAGATTACGACCATTGAAGCTCTTGCGAAAGGCGGAACCCTTCATCCGCTTCAGCAGGCGTTTTTGGATGACGCCGCTTTCCAGTGCGGATACTGTATGTCCGGCATGATTATGACAGCGGTTGGCCTGCTTAAGTCCAACCCGAACCCTTCGCGCCAGCAAATTTCACAATACATGGAGGGCAACATTTGCCGGTGCGGAACGTATCCGCGAATCATTGCCGCTATTCAAAGAGCAGCCCAGCTTGCGAAGGAGTCGCGATCATGAGCGAGGAACTCTTCGAGCCGCGCGCAATCGAACCCGAGCGCTATGAATTTTACGCGCCGCCTTCCTATTGCTTCAAAGCAGACCGCCGCGAATTTTTGAAAATCCTCGGAGGCGGTCTTCTGGTGGTCTGCGTTTTCGAGAATGCATCCGCATCCAGCGTACCGGGCGGAGCAGACGCGGAGTCCGGTCACCCCCTGCCGCGAGCTATTTCAAGCTGGCTGCACATTGGACGGGAGGGGAAAGTCACGGTTTTCACCGGCAAGGTTGAAGTGGGGCAGAACGTTCGCACGTCCCTCACCCAGGCCGTGGCCGAAGAGCTGCGCGTCTCGCCCGCGGAGATTGAGATGGTTATGGGCGATACGGGCCGCACGCCGTATGACAGGGGAACTTTTGGCAGCCGCACAACCCCAACCATGAGCCCGGAGCTTCGCAGGGCCTCGGCGGCAGCCCGGGATATTCTCAAAAGCCTTGCCGCCAAGATGTGGGGCGTTAATCCGGCGCGCCTCGAGGCCGCCGGCGGCGAGATCCGGGATCCGGATGCACGCCGGGCTATCCGATACGGCGCGCTGCTCAAGGGCAGAGAAATCGCCGAAGACATCCCAGCTATCGATCCTCTCGATCCAGCAGCAAAGTGGACGGTGATGGGAAAATCATTGCCTAAAATAGATGGCCGCAAGTTCGTTACCGGCGAACACCGCTTTCCTTCCGACCTCAGACTACCCGGCATGTTGTATGGAAAAATTGTGCGCCCGGCATCCTTTGGCGCAAAGCTCATTTCCCTGGATACACACGCCGCGGAAGCAATGCCCGGCGTTACGGTAGTCCACGACGGCGATTTCATAGGCGTGGCGGCTCCGAACCCTGAGCGGGCATCGAAGGCGGCGGCCGCAATCCGGACCCAGTGGCAATCATTCCCTCAGCCGTCCAACAGCAATCTGTTCGAGTATTTGACGCAGAATGTTGTTCAGTATGGCGACCACCCCCCTATGCACGAGCAGCAAGGCGATATCCATGGAGGGCTTGCTCAGGCGGACCACCGGCTCAGTCAAACTTATACGGCCGCCTACATTGCCCACGCTCCCCTCGAACCTCGCGCCGCAGTCGCCGACTGGAAAGATGGGAAGGTGACTGTATGGACCGGCACGCAGCGGCCCTTTGCGGTTAGGACCCAACTTGCAGAAGCATTTCGGATTCCTGAGGAGCGCGTGCGGGTTGAAGTGCCGGACACCGGAGGCGCTTATGGCGGCAAGCACACCGGTGAAATGGCGGTTGAAGCGGCCCGGCTAGCCCGCTCCGCAGGACGCCCGGTGAAGGTGGTTTGGACACGAGAAGAGGAATTTACGTGGGCGTATTTCCGCCCGGCGGGTGTAATCAAGGTGCGGAGCGGCGTCCGCTCCGATGGCAAGATTACGGCCTGGGAGTTCTATAACTACAATTCAGGAGCGGCAGGGGTCGAAACGCCTTACGACATACCAAGCCAGGTTATCGAATTCCATCCTACGAAATATCCGCTTCGGCAAGGCTCCTACCGGGCGCTGGCCGCCACGTTCAATCATTTTGCGCGCGAATCGCACATGGACGAACTGGCGAACGCCGTCAAGATGGATCCTCTAAAGTTTCGCATGGCTAATCTTAAAAATGCGCGGCTGATCGCTGCCTTCGAAGCTGCCGCAGAGAAGTTCGGCTGGGCGCAGGCAAAATCATCGCCGGAACGGGGCTTTGGCATTGCCGGCGGTATTGAGAAAGGCGGACATGCTGCTACCTGCGCGGAGGTTAAGATTGAACGCGCCGGCGGCGAGGTCAAAGTGATTCGCTTGGTTACTGCGTTTGATTGCGGGGCCGTGGTAAACCCGGATGGCCTGAGAAACCAGATCGAAGGCGCGGCAGTGATGGGCATCGGCGGAGCGTTGTTCGAAGCCGTTGAGTTCGCCGACGGCCGCATCCTGAATCCTCGCTTTTCAGCTTATCGAGTCCCGCGCTTCAGCGATCTTCCCCAGATTGAAGCCGTCATCATCGACCGCCAGGACATCCCTTCGGCGGGAGCAGGGGAAATCCCCATCGTAGGAGTTGCGCCAGCCATCGGTAACGCTATATTCGCTGCGACGGGCATCCGCAGGACTTCGCTTCCGATGGCAGGAAGCGGCCTGAAACTCTAGCCCATCTTTGCTCAACAGCGGCTTTGGGCATTGCGCCGATCACTATTAAGCGACGCAACGTTTGACGCTTTTCCGAAGCATCATGCATAATCCTGCAGCAAAGAAAGTGGGTTTCTGCTGGTTTCGCCGGGTCGGCACCACGCCTTTATGCAGATGGAGAGGTCTCAGATGGCGTTGATTTACGACATCGGGATGCATACCTGTGAGGACACGGCGTTTTACCTTCATCAGGGCCACAAGGTGGTCGCGTTGGAGGCTGTCCCGAGCCTTGCTGAGAAAGCGCGAACACGCTTTCAGCGTGAGGTCGAAGAGGGACGGCTTATTGTGTTGAACTGCGCGGTCGCTGCGCGGGCGGGAGAGATGGACTTTTGGGTTTGTGACGACCACAGCGAATGGAGTTCATTCAATCAAAAGGTAGCCTCAAGAAATGGTTCAAGACATCACAGTATCAAGGTGAAAACTGCCAGGTTTGCGGAGATTTTGTCCGAGTTCGGCCGCCCTGAATACCTGAAGCTGGATATCGAGGGAAACGAGCACTTGTGTTTGCTGGACCTCAGTGAGAGGAACAGGCCGCGCTATGTCTCCGTAGAGGACGATGGAGCAAGCTTCAACCCTGAGGGAGACCCGCGCAATCTCATGCTGCTGAGGGAATGTGGTTATGAACGCTTTAAGCTGATCTGGCAACCTGACTTCTGGCCTCTCGCCAAATCGGGTCCATACTCTGGCTTTCACGGCATTGTCTATAGGATTCTCTACTCGGACAGTTTGCGGATCCGTCTCATCCGGAAACTGGGCACTCGAACGCTGGCTTCACCCTTCGACGTGCGCTCGCGGCTTGAAAGGCGTAACCAATGGAAGTTTCCACAGAGCAGCAGTGGCCCTTGGGGGGAAGGAACCCTGGGCAGATGGCTCACCTTTTCCGAGGCAAGGGAAATCTTTCACTGGTGTCGCGGACGCTCGTTTTGGCGCTCGTTTTGGTTCGATTGGCACGCGAAGCTCTCTTGACATCCCAGCCAGCCAATTACCACAGACTCTGTGGCTGCATCAACGTGACGCGGCCGCTTGCTGCACATTCGCCGTTTTTAGCGCGTTGAGTTCTCGTAGAGCCTTCCGCCACTTTTTTGGGCTTTGTTTGGCCGCGATGAGGTCGTTCAAATTTCCATAGAAGGCGAGGATGTTCCGGCGCAGCGCAGGGGAAACACTGCGAAAATGGCGCTTCGCAAGCTCGCAAAGCAACTTGGCGTAGGCTTTGTCTTCAAGTTCATAGCGGCCGGCCTCGGCC
>JBOGJZ010000393.1:0-5992 GCA_050745645.1 Terriglobia bacterium
GTCAGAATGCGAGTGGAAACCGCAATCGAAAGGGTCGGGACGGCCACTCCCAAATCCAGGGCATCCTGTGCCGTCCACTTCCCTGTGCCTTTCTGCTCCGCCTCATCGAGGATCATGTCAACGAGCGGCTTTTTCGTTTCGGGATCGATTTTATTCAGCACAAGCGCCGTGATTTCGACCAGGAAGGAATTGAGATCGGCATTATTCCACGCAGCAAAAATATCACGCAGTTGCGCAGCGCCGAGTCCGAGTGCGTGCTTCAATAGGTCATAAACCTCGCAGATCGCCTGCAGGATGCCGTATTCGATGCCGTTGTGGACCATCTTCACGTAGTGCCCGGCGCTTCCGGGCCCGAGGTAGGCGCAGCAGGCGCCGTCTTCCGTTTGAGCGGCCATGCGGGTAAGCACGGCCTCAAGATGGCGGTAAGCCTCCTCGTTCCCGCCCGGCATTAGGCTGGGACCGTGCAACGCGCCCTCTTCGCCTCCGCTCACTCCCATGCCGAAGAAACGCAAGCCCGCCGAGTCGAGATCTTTGGCCCGGCGGTTGGTGTCTTTGAAGTATGAATTTCCACCGTCGATCACGATGTCTTCGCGGCTGAGAAATGGCCGCAAGTCGTGAAGCACGCTGTCTACCGGCGATCCCGCCGGCACCATCATGAGGATTCGGCGCGGCGCTTCCAGGGAAGCCACGAAGTCCTTCAGGCTTCGCGCCGCAACCAGTTTCTTGCCTCGCGTCAGAGATTCAAACTGGCTTACCTGATCCGGGTTCACATCAAAGCCCGCCGCGGAAAAGCCCTTGCTCTCCGCGTTGAGCGCCAGATTGCGTCCCATGACGCCCAACCCAATCACTCCGATATGTTGTTGGCCCATCGTCGCTCCCTTCGCTATAAATTCACCTCTTCAGCATAGCAAAACATGGCTCATAGTTTAGGGATTGCCGAAAAAGCCGTCTGTCAGAGTGCCGCTTGTTTCAAACACGATATAATCGGGACGATGCGTCCCGAGTTTGTGAACCTTGCCTTCGTTGATCCGGGGAAAGCTGAAGCCAACCTGGACCGGCTGGACCAGCGCCTGCCCGCCGGGTTGCGCTTTCCGCTGGCCTCCCTGCTCGGCGAGTCGCCGGACGCGGATGGCGCTCTCAATTTGCTCGAACGCTATGCCGCCAAAGCGCCCGATGAAGTCCTTTCCGATATAGCGCGGCGCCCTACTGCGCTCACTTATCTTGTGGCGATCTTTGGTTATAGCGGCTATCTGGCCGAAACGTTTTTTGGCGAACCCAATCTCCCCGTGCAATTTGCCCGCGACCGTAACTTTGCCAAGCTGAAATCGCGCGAAGATTTGATGCAGGACTACGCGCGCTTTGCCACCGCCGCGCCGGACGTGTGGCTTTCCGCGCAACTCGGACGCTTCAAACGCCGCACCTGTCTGCGCATCGTATTGAAGGATGTGCTGGGCATGGCTACTCTGGCCGAGACGACCCTGGAACTTTCCGAACTCGCGGACGTTATCCTGATTAACGCGTTAACCTATTGCGATCAGGAATTGCGCAAGCGCTACGGCGAACCGCAGTACCGCGACGCGCAAGGGCGCATAGCGCGCAGCGAATTCAGTATAATTTCGCTCGGGAAACTGGGGGGCAACGAGCTGAACTACAGCTCCGACATCGATCTATTGTTCCTCTATTCGCACGACGGCGAGACTTCCGGCGGCAGCGAGCCCGATTCTACCATTTCAAACAAGGAGTACTTCGTGCGGCTGGCGAACGCGATCACGCGCACCATCACACAGAGCACGCCTTACGGTCAGGTTTTTCGCGTTGACCTACGGCTCCGGCCGGAGGGCGACCAAGGAGACCTGACCATCTCGTTGAGGTCGGCGCTTCAGTACTACGAGCATCGGGCCCGCGATTGGGAGCAACAGATGCTCATCAAGGCCCGGCATTCAGCAGGCGATGAACGGCTGACCCGAGAGTTTTTGCGCGGAGTGGAGCCCTGCATTTACAGCTCTTCCCCAGATTTTGAGGCTATTGAAACGATCCTGCTGGCGCGCGAGAGGATTTCACGAAAGCTGCGCGAAAGCCGCGCCGACGGAATTGACGTTAAGCAGCGCCGCGGTGGCATCCGCGATATCGAATTCCTAGCGCAGTGCTTGCAGCGCCTATACGGCGGGCGCGATCCATGGGTCCGCTCCGGAGGCACGCTTCTGGCGCTGCGGAAATTGAATGACAAGGGCTGGCTTTCTGACAAAGATTACGCCGCCCTGACGAACGCCTATGAGTATCTGCGCGCGGTCGAGCACTGCCTTCAGTTGGATCAAGGGCAGCAGACTCACCGCCTTCCTGTGAACCCCGAAGCGCTGGACCGGTTGGCGCGCCGGGTCGGAGTGGAGCGCGGCGCTCACAGCGCCTCTCTGGAATCCTGGCCAGCTTCTGCAGCCCGCCCTGGCGATCTGTTTGTGGTTCGTTTGCTCAAGCTTTTTGAGCAAGTCGATCAAATCTATCAGACCGTCATTCATCCGCGCGCTGCGCCTTCAATCGCCGGGCAGTATGTCTTAAAGCCAACTCCGGCGGTCATGCCTGACCAGGCTGATTTTTCGTATGAGAACGCGCTCAGCTTTCTCGATTCCTACAATCCCGCTGTGGCTGAAAGCGTGCGGCGGGCCTCAATTCCTGAGCGGGCGCGACAAAACGCCGCCCGTTTTCTCGGGAACCTTTTGGACAGCTCGGAGCGAGTCGCCGTAGCCAGGCAGCATCCCGAAAAGCTGACCATGGCGCTTCAACTGATTGCTGCCAGCGACTACTTGGCCGGCATGTTGATCCGTCATCCTGAGGATATCCTTGCCCTGGGCGAGGGGCAGGATTCCACTGCCTCCTGCGACGGCCAAATTGAGATGCGCCTGCCGGAACCTGGCAACGGCGAACCTCTGATGGCGCATGAGTTGGAAGACGGCGAGTTTAACTGGATGCTGGAGCCACGGACCGGGTTGCGGGAGCAGATGTCGCTGCTGCGCCGCCACTATCGCATTGCAAAGCTCGCGCTCGGCGCGCGCGACTGCGCGAGCGCCATCCAGGTTTTTAAGGCGTTGAAAGCTTGGTCCACGCTCGCCGCACAGTCGATTCGCACAGCAACCGTCATCGCAATACAAGCCATTCACGGCGCTGATGGCGGCGTCCCGTCTTTTTCGGACTCGGCCGGTACGCTGCCATTCGCCGTTCTTAGCCTGGGCAGGCTAGGGATGAGAGAATTTGATTTGGCTTCGGACGCTGATCTCATTTTTGTGGTGCCGTCCGGCACTCCCGCTCAGGAGATCGAATTTTGGGCGCGCATAGGGGAAAAGCTCATCGAAGTCCTCTCCAGCTACACGAGTGACGGTGTGCTCTTTGCCGTGGACACCCGATTGCGCCCGCAGGGACAGGAAGGCGAGTTGGTGGTCACCGAAGATGCCTTGCTCCATTACGTGGAGGATTCGGCCAAAGTGTGGGAGGGCTTCACCTATCTAAAAGTTTCACCGGTCGCCGGCAACCTGGGGTTTGGCCGCGATGTTGGCGCGAAGCTTGTGGGCTGCGTTCTAGATCGCTTTGGGGGCGATCCAAACCTCGAGACCGAACTTCGTCAGATGCGCCGCCGCCTGGAACGAGAGCTCTCTGCTTCTGCCGCCGACCTGAAAAACGCACCCGGCGGTTATTACGACGTCGATTATGCTCTCGCCTACCTTCGTCTACGCCATCGAGTCAGGTCGCCAATGGGTGCGAGCACGCCCGAACTGATTGCCGCTGCGCGCACCGCCGGAGCGCTTTCCGAAACGGACGCTCGCGCGCTTGAACAGGGCGCAAAGTTTCTCCGGTCCGTTGACCACGCTGTCCGCCTTGTGACCGGCAGGACAGCAGAAGGAGTCCCGGAGCACACCGGTCACGCTGCGCTTGTGGAGGATCTGGCGCGGCGCTGGAGGATGCTGCGAAACGATGAGGACGGGCAAGCTCTGTCCAGGCAATTGCGGGAAGTTCAGCAGGAGGTTCGGTACGTTTACCGGCGCCTGGTTCACTCTGAGTGATTACACTACGCCAGCCGAACCAAACCCTGACGATACCCGAAACAGTTTGGCGTTAGGCCGCGCTTGCGGCTACAATAAAGCATTTATGGAGGAGCGAGATTTCTTTGATGAGAATGAAACCCTGAAGCCGGCTACTCTTTCCTGCCTTCACTGCCGTCAGACCGAAACCTACGAGATTCGTTGGTTGGTGCGGACCAAGAAAAAGGCGCTTCGAGGTCAAGCGGGTGAACAGGACCGCCTTCGCTTCGCCAAAGCCAGGTCCTATATGCTGCGGCG
Source organism: Terriglobia bacterium (assembly GCA_050745645.1). Lineage (GTDB taxonomy): Bacteria > Acidobacteriota > Terriglobia > UBA7540 > UBA7540 > RH2-MAG17b. The sequence continues at coordinate 4,326 of JBOGJZ010000393.1, forward strand.
GGATGACATGGTTCAGTGCAAGAACCCGCGCTGCCGAAAGCGTTTTGAAATCTCCGGGGTTCAATCCGTGGTCTTCATGTAATTTGAATTAGCGCGCCGGCCAGACAGTTGCTGGAGAAGTCTGCAAGCGCGGCATTCTGAGGAGTCAATCGCGTCGCTTTTGCGGCACCCGGAAACCATGAAAACACCGCGCCCTTCCGTCCTCTTGACCGAAATTTTCAGGGCTGTTGGAGTGCTGGCGATTCTGCTGTGCGTGTTGGCCGTAACTGCCGCAGGGCGGCTAAGGGCAGCAGAAACAGGCGACCTCGGCCCGCGGCCCGCCAACGCTTCAAAAAGCCCGCAGAGCGTTTCTGTGCAAGCATCACCGCCAGTTCATCAAAACATTTCCACTCGGATAAAAGCGCTCTACGCCCAGATTCCCCTTCGCTTTGAGCCGAATCAAGGCCAGGCGGACTCCAGGGTTAAATTCATGGCCCGGACTCCCGGCTATGGGCTATTCCTGACTGAGGATGGCGCGGTGCTTGCCTTTGGCAGCGCTTCCAAAACGACGCGAGCAGGCGAAACCTGGGTGCGAATAAAGTGGCTAGGTTCAGATTCCTTGCCGTTCGCCGTGGGCCGCGCGAAACTCACAAGCCAGAGCAACTATTTTCTTGGTAATGATCCCAGCCGATGGCGGACGCACATACCCAACTACGCCCGAGTGGACTTCCAAGATGTGTATCCTGGAATCGACCTCTCCTACTATGGCAATCCGCGCCAACTGGAATATGACTTTCGGATAGCCCCCGGAAAAGATGTGAACAGCCTGCGCTTCAGCGTCTCCGGGCCTTCCGGACGTCTGCCGCTGCGGCTGGATGCTCGAGGCGATCTGGTCGCGGAGATTCCCGGCGTCAACTTGCGGTTTCTGCCGCCCACGGCATATCAAGAAATTGCGCAACACGGCAAACGCGTAAGGCGCACTGTGCCCAGCCGGTATGCGCTCGAAGACCGCGGGCGCGTGGGGATTATAGTGGACCCGTACGATCGCAGCCGCCCGCTGGTGGTTGACCCGGTTCTGCTGTACTCGACGTATCTCGGCGGCAGCGGTTCGGACAGCGCGACCGGGGTAGCGGTGGACAGATCAGGCGATGCATTCATCACAGGCGGCGTTACGTCAGTGAATTTTCCGACGGCGAACCCCGTGCAAAAGAGCAGTGCGGGAAGATCAGATGCCTTCATGGCCGAACTAAATCCCGCCGGGACTTCGCTGATCTATTCCACTTACGTGGGGGGCAGCGCGTTCGACAAAGGCACGGCCATCGCTGTTGATTCGTCAGGAAACGCCTATGCCACCGGCTACACTTCCTCGCCGGACTTCCCGGTTACGCCGAAGTCCTTCCAGACCACTTATCAAGGCAGCGGCAAGCCGGAAGCATTCGTCATCAAGCTTAACTCGGGAGGGTCGTCGCTAGCCTACTCCACCTACCTGGGAGGCTCGGGTGGAGATTTCGGGCAAGGCATTGCCGTCGATCCAACGGGCGACGCCTACGTGACTGGCTCGACGCAGTCGAGCGATTTTCCCGTTGCCAAGCCTTTGCAGGCCATAATCGGCGGCGGTTCCGACGCCTTCGTAACTGAATTGAACCCAGCGGGATCGAGCCTGGTGTACTCGACTTTTTTGGGCGGAG
>JBOGJZ010000394.1:0-4813 GCA_050745645.1 Terriglobia bacterium
GGTGTAAATCACGCCGAGCTCCGGCTCCACAATAATGTCCGGCGTTTCAGGATCTGTCTTCGGATCATCAAACATGATCTTCAAAGCCGTCCCTGACCAGATCCTACGGATATGAGCCTGAGTTTGCACCGCCTCTAAAGCCTTCACGGCCTCCGGCGTTTTGCTTTGATCGCTCAGCCAGAACATGAAAATGTCGTCGCCGGTGCTATCAGCCACTAGGCCGGGCGAGACTGCGTTAACCGCATCAACCATGACCTTCGGGTCGATTTTTCGCAGCTTACTGACGTCGATAGGCATCTGGCCGTGTTTGGCGGTTACGATGATCGCAGTCGATGACAGGAGATTATTTGCTTTCAGCTCATCGAGCATCTGCCCGATAAGCGCGTCGGTATGGTCAAACGCTTGGGTAAGGGCGGCGCTGGGTGTTCCACTGGCGTCCGTCCAGCCATCACCGGCCGCCTGTTTTTCTCCCTGCGATACCGCTTGAAAGCTCTCACCCATAATCGCCGGAACCGGGATTGATTCCGTTCCCTTACCGTTCTTACCGTTAATCCAGTTAAGCACTGCCTTCGAGCGGAACTCATCAACTTGCTCGAATGCTGCTATGGTGTGGGCTTGGGCCCAGTGGTGAAGTTCCGGGGTATAAAAGTCATCGATAGCGTGACCGGTGGGACCCTGGTCCGCATCATCGCCGAGCTGCTTGTCAGCAAACGCCGTATACATGCCGGCTTGTTTAATCACGTCGAAAACGGTGTTCACTCGAAGCAACTGGTGAGGATAAACCGGTGAGCAGTTATCCTTAGGATTGCGAGGCAGCGCCGCCGTATTGAACCCGCCCCCGCCCCATACGTCAGTTTTATTGATATCAATAGTCTCATCGAGGGCTACGTCGGTGCCTACCTTGCTGCAATCCGATCCCGGAGGAGAGAGATCGCGGTGATAGCTGGTCTCATACCAAATGCCCGCTGTAGCGGGTCCTGCGCCTGTGATGATGGCCATCATGGCAGGGAATGAATCAGAGGGCACTGGAGCCATTGCATTGTTGTACCAAATCCCCATCGCCTTGATCTTGGCGAGCGCCGATTGCGGATGCGATTGAATGTAGTTTTCCACGTCGAGAGGATGAGCTCCGTCGATGGTAAGCAGCAGGACATGCTTGATGTCCTGCGCGGCGGCGGGAACCTCACCCTGTGCGGCTTGAATTGCCTGCTTCGGCGCGCGCCATTGAGATTCTCCGGTACGAGCGCTTGCGCACCATGCCGCCTGGGGCAGCAGTGAGGCCAGCCCAAGAACGAGCAAAACTGTGAGGTAGCGGCCTAAACTTCTGCCGTTTACGCGATCTGATAACATCATTACACCTCCATAACAGTAAAGACTCTTATCCGGCGTGAAGCGCTGCCAACTGTTATTCCGCGCCTGACGGGTAGCGCAGCGTTCAACGGCTTGGGATACCGCTCTCTGGTATCGTTTGTCTTCACCAACCTCGGAATAAACATCGTATACTACATCATTCCGATTCCGAGTGAATAGAAGATTAATTTATTTTTACGCTCTTTACGGGTGTCGCAGGGCAACATTACCGGCCGTTAAGGGAACTGGGAGGATGAATCTATGGGGTTGAAGCCTTCGCTTTGGGCGTCTGTAATTCCCCGCAATCCGCTGCAGCGGAAGCCCAACCATTATGCGGAGATGCTGCGTGTCGCATGGGACAACCGCGACCAGATTCCCTTTGCCTGGCGGATCCTGCGCCACGGCACGTGCGATGGCTGCGCTTTGGGCACTACCGGGATGAAGGATTGGACAATCGAAGGCATACATCTCTGCATGGTGCGCTTGGAGCTGCTCCGGTTAAACACGGCCCCCGCGCTCGACCGTAGTCTCCTGGAGGATGTTTCGCAGCTTGCTCAGCTCGGCGCTCAGGAACTCCGGTCGTTGGGCCGGCTCCCGGAACCGTTGATCCGCCGCAAGGGCGACAAGGGTTTTCGCGTTGCATCCTGGGCGGAAGCGTATGCCGCCGCCGCGGAAAAAATCAGATCAGCGCCGCCCGAGCGCTTTGCCGTCTACTTCACCTCGCGCGGCATCATGAATGAGCATTACTACGCGGCTCAGAAGGCCGCCCGGGCCATGGGGACGAACCATGTGGATAATTCCGCGCGCCTTTGCCACGCCGCCTCAACTTCCGGCATGAAAAAGACGCTCGGTTACGGCGCCACCACTTGCTCCTATAGCGACTGGATCGGTTCAGACCTCATTGTCTTTTTCGGCTCGAACGCTCCCAACAATCAGCCAGTGACCATGAAGTACCTCTACTACGCCCGCAAGGCCGGGACTAAGGTCGCCGTCGTCAATCCCTACTTTGAGCCCGGACTTCAGCGGTACTGGGTTCCATCGGACGCGGAATCAGCGCTCTTTGGAACCAAGATGGCCGACCACTGGTTCAGTGTAGACACGGGTGGGGATTTGGCTTTCCTGAACGGCGTCCTCAAGCTGCTTCTCGCTGCTGACTGGACCGACCACGAGTTCATCTCGCGGAGCACGATTGGCTTTGAAGAGGCAAAGGCGTGCGTTGAAAAGCAGGATTGGGAGGTCCTGGAGCGAGAGAGCGGGACGACCCGGCAGGAGATGCGGCGTTTTGCTGAGCTGCTGCGAGATGCAAAAAACGGCATCTTTGTCTGGTCGATGGGGCTCACCCAGCACATTCACGGCGTCCAGACCATCGAGGCGCTGATTAATGTCGGTTTGGCGCGTGGCTGGGTGGGAAGAGAAAAGACCGGCTTAATGCCTATCCGCGGACACTCCGGCGTTCAAGGAGGGGCGGAGGTTGGTTGCGTTCCGGTTCTGGATGCCGAGCAGCAGGCTCGCTACGAGCAGGCGTGGGGCTTCAAGCTGCCGGAGTTTCATGGCTGGACCGCTGCGGAGATGGTCGCAGCCGCCGGCCGCGGCCAGTTGGATGTCTTCTGGATAGTTGGCGGCAACTTCCTCGGCACGCTTCCTGACCCTGGCGCTATCACCCAAGCCCTGGGCAACGTTGGCACGCGCATACACCAGGACGTAGTGCTCACGCCCATGATGCTGGTTCCTGCTGAGGACACGGTGATCATTTTTCCGGCCACCACCCGGTACGAGTCTCCTGGCGGAGGAACAGAGACTTCCACCGAGCGCCGGATTATATTCTCTCCGGAAATTCCGGGCCGCCGGATCGGTTCGGCCAAATCGGAGTGGGAAGTCTTCGGAGAAGTCGCGGCGATGGTGCGGCCGGAACTGGCAAATAAAATTCGTTTCGCATCCTCACAACAGATTCGGGACGAGATTGGCCGGAGCATTCCCCTTTACGCCGGTATCGAGAAGCTTTCGAAAGAAGGCGATCAGTTTCAGTGGGGTGGGCCGCGGCTGTTCACCGGCGGCCAGTTTGCCACCCCTGATGGCAAGGCGCATTTCACGGCGGTAACACCCGTCGAGCGCCATGCTCCGGCCGGACAATTCTATGTTTCCACAAGGCGCGGCAAGCAGTTCAATTCTATGGTGCAGAGGAACGTCGATCCTTTGACGGGAGCGGCGCGCGAGGACGTTTTGATCTCCCTGGAAGACGCGCAGCGGCTTGGCGTCAAAGATGGCGAGCGGATTCGGCTCACATCAGCCGCCGGAACTTACGTGGGCCGCGCAAAGATCGACCGCATTAAGCCGGGAAATTTGGAGGTTCACTGGCCGGAAGCTAATCCCTTGCTTTCGCGGGACAAGCTGGATCCAGCCTCTCTTGAGCCGGACTATAACGCCATCGCGAGCGTTGAAAAAGCCGGCGCATAGCACACTTTAGAATCAACCCTGCCAGGAGTTGGGCAGAGAAGCGCCGCTTCTGAAAAAACTGTCTCATTCATCTCCTTTATCTCAGATCGCAGTGCTATCTTGAGGCTGGTTGGGTTTGCCTGAACTGCGGGATGATTTGGTGAAGGGCTAGTGTCCCGGGCCAGAAGTAGCGCCGGGCTTCAGCCTGGCATTTGCCGGCCTGAAGGCCGGCACTACGATACCGCTCGTCCCAAAGCCGCAGCGTCATACCGCGAACGCTGTGCTGCAAGAAGCTCAACCGTGACTTGGACGGGGCCCCTATGCCTCCTGAAATTTCTTGTCTCATGGGTCTCACGGGTCTCCTTCGTCTCGTCTGGAGTTGTTAAGCTGGATGAATTGCATCGTGGCGAATCAAGATGTGCTGAAATCATGGCTCTCATCTTTTGCAAACCCTGTTTCACCGGAAAGAGGCTGGAGGCGCCGGTCCGGTGCGCTAACCGCTCTCCAGGGGGAAGGGAAAACGGAGCCAGAAAGCGCTTTGGAATCAATAAGAAGCAAGCCTAAAATGGTAGTCCCATTGCGGATTCGGATCGAGGATCCCGTGGTAGCGCTGGCCTTTAGGCCGGCAGATGCTGAGGCCCTGGCAGGTGCCGGGCTGAAGCCCGGCGCTACGCGCCCGAAACTGAGAAGCTGTGAACCAGTTGGTTGACGAGCAAAAAGCCTCACGCCAGGGCGCAAAGCCGCAAAGATACACAAATAAACTAAAGGAATTCCTCTTAGCGTTTCTTAGCGCCTCGGCGTCTTTGCGTGAGGCGTTTAATTTTTTCACACGTTCTGAGGCATTACGCGGCGGGCAGATTCCTGGGCTCGGAATGACGTTCGGACTCATGCAACGAACTTATAAGTCGAGACACTAAAATTTCAAAAAACATGCCCTTTCCCGCCGGAGCGGATGTCCCGCAAAGCGGAGCGGGAGCACATGGAGAAGAAATCGCACATGCCGCAGCGCCAGCGCAGCATTGAGCCGGCT
>JBOGJZ010000395.1:0-2600 GCA_050745645.1 Terriglobia bacterium
GGCTCGTCGATCATTTTCTGATCCAGGGACACCACGCCGACCCCCGCTGACTTCGCGGCTTCATAGGTTTCAACGACGCGCCTGGCCCAGCTCACCTCGTGATCTTCAGGGGCGAACGCTCTGTGAACCATCTCGATTTGACTTGGATGGATCAGGGCCTTCCCGGTGTATCCTAACTGCTTCACACGCCGCGCCTCTTCAAAAAAACCTTGTTCGTCGTGGAGATTAGTGAAGACGGTATCGATGGCGTGGAGATGATGGGCGCGCGCCTGAATGGCAACCGCCGCGCGCGGAAACGCGACCTCGTCTCCGGCCCGAGTCCGGCTTACCCCGATATCCGCGCAATAGTCTTCCGCCCCGAACGCCATGCCGATCACTCGCGAGCAGCATTGGGCAAGGTCACCGGCGCGAACGACTCCCAGAACAGTTTCGATGATCAGCAGCAGTTTGGTCTTTCCCGGCGCGATGCCTTTTTCTTGCTCGATGCGCGAGATTTCCTTGTTGGTGGCAGCCAATTGGACCGAATCATCAGACTTGGGGAGAACCAGCCCGTCCACTCGAGGATGAACAGCGGCCTTCAGGTCATCTTTAAAGAAATTCGTTTTGGCGCTGTTGACGCGCACAAAGACGAGGGAAGCCGAGGAGCTGCGCCCTTCCAACTCTGCCGCCAATTCCTTGCGAGCCACGGGCTTGTTATCCGGAGCTACTGCGTCCTCCAGGTCAAAGATGAACGCGTCCGGACGCAACGTCCTTGCCTTAGCGATTTTTTTCGGACTATCAGCCGGGACGAATAGCAGGCTTCGTAAAATTTCCATAGGATTGACTCCACCGCCGAAATGCTGTAGTGGCGGGCTTATCTCGCTAGGAGTTTATCGTGAGCCTCTTCGCGGAGCTTGCCCTGAAATTCTTCGCTGCGCTCTCTCGAAAGTCATCCATAGCCCGTCATTCCCGCGTAAGCGGGAATCCAGGATGTTTCGTACCGTTCTGGACCCCCGCTCCCCCGCTTTCGCGGGGGTGACTGGGCATGGCGACTTTCATCTACATGGGTGGGCCGAAGGCCCATGTGACGCTCAGAATGACAGTTCCATATCGCTTTTCAATAAACTGCTACACGATTGAAGCCACAGTTTATCACTACCGCTGCACAGCGGCGCACCATGGCGCCCAACTTAAGAATACTCGGGAAAGGATCAACCACACCGGACAGCAACTCACCAAGACCCAAGTTCTGAATCTTTTCCGGTCGAAAACCACCGCCGTCAACAAACTCCGCCATGAGGATATCCACGTACACAAGTACGGCAACACCGCTGTCCTGACGGGCGTACCGTCTCGGAACTAACCTACAGTAGCGCCGGCATCTTGCCGGCACGGCAAGTGCATTGCCCGGCTTTGGGCCTTTACCAACGTCTAGCAGGTTGCTGAAAAAGTCGATTTTGTCATGCTGAGCGGAGCGAAGCATCCCCGTAGTCGTTGGAAACCAATGCTGAGATCCTTCGCGGAGTTTATCGTGAGCCTCTTCGCTTCGCTCAGAGCGATTCGAATAGGAGCGAATCGGCTCAGGATGACAGGTTCCAAACCCTTTTTCAGCAACCTGTACGTTAAACAGAATGGGCGCGGGCGAACAGTGGTTCACGACGAGACTCCTATCCTGGAACCGTAACCGTAATTGGCACGAGTCTCGCTCATCGCCTTCCTTGTACCCCGGCGCGCAGCGGCCACGGGATGCTCAATCCGAATCCGTAATAGGACTTCACCTTCGACCTGCTCCCTATTCATTCCAAAGTGTTTTCTCGCTTTGCTCGCCCCTCCCCTGGAGGCCGGTTAGCGCAACAGGCCGGCGCCGTCAGCCTCTTTCCGGTGAAACAGGGTTTGCGAAAGATGAGAGCCATGATTTCAAGACACCGATTCACCACGATGGACTTCGTCCAGCCTAACAGCTCCAGACGAGATAAAGGAGACCCATGAGACGCATGAGACAAGAAATTTTCAGGAGGCCCAGCGCGGCCAAGCCACAACCGAATGACGGCTCCCGGAAAACTTGCTAAAAAAGAATTCACGATCTTGCAATGCAGGGATGCCTGGCCGAACTTATGCAGATAGAAGGGCGGTCAGCGCGCCAACGTTAGAAACACTTTCCAGTCTGCGAACCATCTCGACGATGGCGTCCGCTTTCTGGCTGGGCCACTTTGCGAATTCCGCGCACTCATGAAACTTGTCCGCGACCTCATCGTAGCTCATGGGATTTTGAGGCGTGCCCTTCGCGTAGTCCGCGCTGCCGGTGATGGTGCGACCGTCTTTGAGGCGAATTGTTATATAGGTTCTCGTCCAGTTGGCGCCAGCCGCGTTGGCCCGGGGATCAACCACGAGGCGCACACGCTTGATCATGCTCTGGACTTCAGGGCTGTTTACGACGCTGTCTTGAAACTGATTCAGCCCTGCCTTGCCGAAGAGTAACAAGGATGCCATGCAGAATTCCATGCTGAACTTGCCTTGAAGCGCGGTGTGCGGGTCGTGATAGAAGAGGTCCTTCGGCACGTAACTGTTCACTCCCACCGTAACGCTTTCAACTTCGTCCGCGCGGATGTGGTTTTCTTTAA
>JBOGJZ010000396.1:0-11445 GCA_050745645.1 Terriglobia bacterium
GAGGTGAGTTGCGCTTTCGCGGACTCGATTTGGGCCTGATGAACGCCAGATTTGAGCGCCTTCAGGCGCAGTTGCGCCGCCTGGTAATTCGTAAGGGCCTGAGTGTAAGCGACGAGAGCATCGTCCAGGAGCTTGCGCGGCAGCGCGCCTTGCTTGAACAATTGCTGGTCAGCATCGTAGGCTCGTTTCTGCGCCGTCATGGTGTCGTGCGTCACTTGCAGGCTCTGCTCAGCAGCTTGCAACTGCGCGGGAAGGTTCATTTGTATGGCTGTAGCGTATGCGGCCTGGGCTTGTTCAAAGGCGCCCTGAGCTTGCATCAGCGCGGCTTTCAAATCCGCGTTCTCCAGTTGCGCCAGCAGCTCGCCGGCGTGGACGCGGCTGCCGCGGCTTACATAATATTGGGCCACCGGAGCGCTGATCTTCGGCACGATGGTAGCCTGCTGCTGCGGGTACAGGATTCCTTGTCCAGCCACCACGCGCTGGATTTCAGCCTGCTTCGCGGTTGCCACCTGAACGGTGGCGACCGGCTCAGCGCTGGCCTCTTTTCCTCCGGAACAGCCCGTCACGCCCAGGGCTGCGGCCAGAACGCCAAACGCCAAGAAAATTCGCAAAAGTGTTTTGTTTCTGATCACGCGTTAGAAGCTCCCTGTAAGAGTTTGAAGATCAGCCAAGGCCGCGCGGTACGTGGCCTCGCCGGTAGCATAAGCATCGCGCGCCTGGACGGCTGCAGTTTCAGCGTCCACGACGTTAAGCACCGTCACCTGGCCGGCTTTATACTGCATCCTGACCAGTTGAAGGTTGCGCTCGCCAAGGCGCATCGAATTCTGCAAGTTGCCAAGCTTAGACCAGTTGACATTGGCCGCATTATAAAGTGAGTAGAGTCTGCTGAGCAAGCTGCGCTGCGCGAAGCTCAGGTTCAGGTGAGCCAGCGCGCGTTGGTCCTTCGCTGACCGGAGCGCGCTGCGCCGCGCCCCCCAGTCCCACACCGGCAGCCACATGGTGTAGGTTCCAAAGTAGCCGAGCATCGGCACGTGGTCATGGGGAAATCCTGCCGGGTTTGAGTACAGCGCCACGGTGTTCGCTTCGATTCCATAATCGACCTCAGCCGTAAAGGACGGCAGATAAGCCGCGCGCGCCACGCCAACACTCAAATCCGCCTGGCGCAAGGCGGCCTCTGCGGCACGAATCTCCGGGTTGTTGGTCCGCGCTGCGGTCCGCACCTCATCAAACGTAGGAAGAACAGGCGGCATGTCCAGGTCATCCACCACGGTGAAATTCTGATTGAGCGTAGGGAAAAGCAATACAGCCAGATTCAGGCGCGCGTTCTCCATTGCCAGGTTAGCGTCAGCCAATGCCTGCTGCGCCTGGCTCACCTGCAACTGCAGCCGGATCACATCCGTGTGAGCTACTTCGCCGCCTTGCTCGAGCGCTTGGCCAATTTTCAAAAAGCGCTGGTCGTCTGTCAGACTCATCTGAGCCGTCGCGTAGGCGCGCTGCGTGACTAGCAGGAAGTAATAATCGTTGGTGACTGTGACCACCAGCCCGCGGCGTGCAATCTCCTGGTTGGCGCGCGCGATCGCCTCGCCATAGGCGGCGCTTCGCGGCCCCGCCCATAAGAAAAAGCTGCCGGGCATGTTTTCGCGAACCACTCCCCAAAGCCGGTACACCTGGACGCCATCATTAGTAACGAATCGGCCGGTGGGAAGTCCATTGCCCGTGGTGTTTAGCAATTGTGAGGTCTCTTCGACCGAGGGCAGTTGGGCGGCGGTGGCCTGAACACGGGCTTCTCGCGCTACCTCGTAATTTGTCACCGCAGTCTGGAAAGCGGGACTGTTCTGCTGAGCCCGCTGGATGGCGTCCTTCAAGCTAATGGTCAAAGGTGGGCCAGTCTGACCCTGCGTTGGCGGCTCGACGAGCGGCACAGTAGCCTGAGGCATCAGTTGCGGATTGCTTTGTGCAGCTTGTCCGGCCGATGCGCGCGGCCCGGCTATAAGCAGCGTCACGGCAGCCGCCATGGCCGCGAGGACCAAACGCCTGCCACTCAAAATGCAAAAAGCGCGGCCCGTTCGCTGTCGATCACAGCACGCGTGAAGTTCCCTGCAATCCACGATCTCCTCCTGTCTCTTCAAACCCAAAATCAGACTCCTGCTGCCAAGGACAGCGATAAACCCCTCCACCTAAACTTCAGAGTATAGCGCGCCTCAGCCAAATCTGCCTGAACTACAAATTAAATTTTATTTATAAGCCGCAAAGGGGCCAAGCCTCGAACGTACGATACAGGCACAGGCTGCGGAGCAACTCTATCAAACCTGGCAGGACCGTCCGGCCACACATTCGCACACCGCCACAAAGCAAAAGCCCTCAGGGAATAATCCCCGAGGGCTTAACTGTGGACCGGCCGATTCAGAGTGGGTTCGCGGTTAGCAAACCCTGGAACGAACTTATGTCGAGCTCTTTTTGCTTTTCTTGCTCTTCTTCGACTTCTTGTGAGTGGCGCTCTTCTTCTTTTTCTTACCGGCGAAATTGGACGTGGCCGGTGAGAAGGTCGTCGATGCCGCAGCAATCACCGGCAATCCCAGCGATACGCCCAAGCACAATGTAAACAGCAAAGTAAGAAGCTTCTTCATGTTTGGATGCAACCTCCGTTAAGTTTAAATTCCACTCGCTATGAGTGCACGTATCAGGCCAAAGATAAACTCGATCTGCGGAGTATACCATAACTCACTTCTAAATCAGCACTTGCAAGAATATGAATTCACGGCGTAAAGCATCCTGCCGGAGCCTTCAAAGCTACGCTGCACGATTGGGTATGGTTTAATACACCATTTGGAGCAGGTATAGGCTTTCAACTCGCCTGCCACTTCTGCTCGTGCGCCCCGCCATCGGTGAGATCAACCACTATCTCAAGCCCAACCGCGTTGCTTCGCCCACCTCCGCTTGTTAGACTGACGGGTTGCGAACTATCTGATGGAAGAACCCACGCGATGTCATCCTGTTCGGTAGCGGAAAAATCGCAGCGCGCCCTGGGCGCATTGTTCGTTGTAGCCACGCCCATAGGGAACCTCGAAGATATAACCTTGCGCGCCATTCGGACGCTTAAAGAAGCCGACCTCATCGCCTGCGAAGACACCCGCCATACCCAAGGGCTTCTGGAGCGCTACGCCATTCGCACGAATCTAGTCAGCTACCACGAGCACAACGAGGTGATGCGCGCGCCGGAGCTTATTCTCCTCATGGAACAGGGCAGCCGGATCGCTCTTGTGTCCGATGCGGGCATGCCAGCCGTTTCCGATCCCGGATACCGGCTGGTGCGCTTGGCGATCCGGCATGGCATTGCCGTGACCCCGGTTCCGGGACCTTCGGCTCTTGTGGCGTCCCTGGCCGCATCGGGCTTGCCGATCGAGCATTTCCGGTTTCTTGGTTTTCTGCCCAGCAAAGCTCTGCCTCGGCAAAAGGCGCTTCGCAGCCTCGCAGAAGCCGCGGAAACACTGGTTTTTTACGAAGCGCCTCACCGTGTAATCGAGATGATTGAAGATGCCATCAGAATCCTGGGCGACCGTCCGGTCGTAATTGCCCGCGAGGTAACCAAGGTGCACGAAGAATTTCTTCGCGGCTCAGCCTCTGAGGTTCTTGGCACACTCAATGGGAAAAGCGTCAAAGGCGAGATCACGGTTCTAATCGGCCCTGCAGACCCATCAATTCTGAAAACAGCTTCAGCCGCCGCTCTGAAATCGGTTCTTCGGCAGGTGGAGCGGTTAATGCGTGAACAAGGCGTCATCGAGCGTGAAGCGCTGAAAACGCTGGCGCGGTCGAGTGGGATTTCAAAAAGTGAACTTTACCGGCGGCTGCAGGCGGAGAAGAGCTTAAAGTAAGGCTGGTCTTAAAGGCAAAAAATCGCCTAAGGACGGCGTTATTGCAAGCGATTCTCTACCCCGATGCCGCACCAGCCTCCTGAGGAGCGGCTTGTGCTGGCTGGGGGCTGAGAAAAAATGCATCTACCCTCTCCAGCACCTCATGGGCGCTTTCGGCGCTCTGCACGCCACGCCGCAGTTCGGCGCCGTTTCGTACCCCGTGCGTGAACCAGCTCGCGAACTGTTTCATCTTGCCTATGGCTCCCGGCATCTCCTCCTGAACCAGCATGGCGTAGTATGAACGGATCAGCTCATAGCGGTCAGCTTCGGATGGCTCGGCGTACGAGCCGGTGCGGAAGTAATCCATCATCTGGCGAAATATCCATGGATTCGAGGGCGCAGCGCGGCCAATCATTACGGCATCGCAGCCGGTCTGCTCCCACAATTCCTGTGCTCGAGCTGGAGTCATAACATCTCCGTTGCCGATAACAGGGATGCCTACCCTTGATTTGACTTCGCTGATGATTTCCCAGCGCGCACGGCCGCTGTAGCCTTGAACGCGCGTGCGAGGATGAATCGCCAGAGCTTCCACGCCACAATCCTCAGCCAGCCGGGCCACAGGAACAGCTACAATCTCATCGTCGCTCCATCCAGCGCGGATTTTGGCGGTGAATGGGATACTAACCGCAGCGCGGATTTGGCGGAAAATTTGTGCGAGCAAAGGCAAATCGCGCAGCAGGCCAGAGCCGCCGCATTTAACGACCTTCTTAGCCGGGCAGCCCAAATTCAGATCGATCAGATCAAAACCTAAGTCCTCGATCATGCGAGCCGCCTCAGCGAGATGATACGGGTCGGCGCCGAAAATCTGGGCGGTGATAGGCCGCTCCTCTTCACAGTAATAAAGAAAACGGCGGGATTTAAGGTTCTGGCGAAGCATGCCTTCGCTCGAGACAAACTCCGTCATAATCAAACCGCAGCCGCCTAGCCGCTTAATGAAGCGGCGGAAAACTGTGTCCGTAATCCCGGCCATCGGCGCCAGAATGTGAGCAGGCCGGAGGAGCGTGTTGCGGATTCTGAGTTCCTCAAACAGCATATCGTCGTAGCGAAGAGCAGGGTAGCGCGTTGGTTTTTAACTCCGCGGCTTTTGCGGCAAATCAGCCCCATGAGCCGCGACTTTTCCGGACATCAACTCTGTAGCCGGAGCCACGGCAAAGCGCATTCGACCCTCAGCGACTAATGCGCCTTCTCGATAGACGGCGCCGCTCAGCTCCCCGAAATTTCCTCGCCATTTCAAAATTTGCGCTTCCGAGCGTACTAACTCACCCGGCTCAACCAGTGAATACATGTGAGCGGAAGGAATTTGGAGGATCACAGCAATTTTGCCTGCCATATCCGGCCGCTCCAGCACCAAAACAGCTCCGAGTTGGGTGGTCATCTCGAGCAAAATGCTGCAAGGCACGAGCGGGACGCCGGGGAAGTGGCCTGGAACGTACGGCTCGCTGGCAGCAAAGGTTTTCACTCCGGCTATGCGCTCGCCGCGCACGAACTCCGTGACGCGATCCACCAGCAAGAACGGGTATCGGTGCGGAAGAATGCTCTGAATCTCAGACTGGTCCATCATAAAAGATTGGTTCATCGGGTCAATGGCTCAATGATTCAATGAATTAATGATTCAATGTCTTTAAGAGTTCTCTTCCCAGCGCCCGATTACGGCTGGTCCATTCACCAGCACGGTCTTTTTCGGTTTCATACTGAGCACGCACGCTCTCGAGCTTGGAATCGATCTCATCAAGATAATGTACGGCCAAAGCTTCGGCAAACATGGGTTCCTTGGGAGAGCCGAATTCCAACTTGCCGTGGTGGGAAAGGATGATGTGCTCGATCCGGTCTCGCAAAGGCTCAGGAAAGCCGGGAATAGCTTCGATTTTCCTCCTGACAATCCCGATCGAAATTACGATGTGACCCAGCAACTGGCCGCGCGTCGAATAGCGGAAGGCCCTGTCGAAGCGCAGCTCCTCGATCTTGCCGACGTCGTGGAGCACCACGCCCGCCAGCACCAGGGAGCGGTCGAGCCACGGATAATGGTCACATAATTGGTCAGCAAGGCGGCACAGCGAGATCACGTGTACGAGCAGTCCGCCGAGAAAGGCATGATGCATCGACGTAGCGGCGGGAGCCAGCTTGTATTTTTCCGCGATTTCCGGGTCGCGCATCACCGCCAGAAGCAGTTCGCGTAACGGACCTTCAGGCATCTGCTCAAGGCGGGCAAGAAGCGTTGCGTACATCTGTTCTGTATCCTGCCCGGTCCGGGGAAGGTAATCGGCAAGATTAAGACCGTTCTCCGGCGCGCGCGCGATTTCGACCACTGAAACCTGAAGACTGCCAAGGTAATCCTCCGCAGTGCCGGACACGCGGACGATGTCATCCACGCCAAATTCAGTCTTAACCCGGTCGCAATCCCACAGTTTTCCACGCAGCGTTCCGGTGGCGTCCCGGAACTCAAGATCCAGGTAAGCCTTTCCATTGCGCGCCGTCCGGCGCTCTTTGCTGTACAAAAGGAAAGTGGTATCGAAAGGCTGGCCAGGCTTTAAGTTGGCAACGAAAATTTTTTTCATTCGCCTTCCTGAGCCGCCCCGTTCGCGCCCGGATGCACTGCCCCCGTATCCACAAAACCGGGCGCCAGGAAGATGTAACTTTCCTTGCGAAGCGTCGTAAGATACTGGCGCAAAGCCGGCTCCATCTTTTGCTGATAAAGCACGTTATCCACTTGCTGCTCCACTTCATTAAAGCGCGGAGTGCCGCCGCTGCGCTGCTGCAGTACCTTGACGATGACGTAGCCGTACTGGCTAGAAATCATTTTGGAAGTGTCCCCCGGATCAAGGTTTTTGATGGCGTCTGCGATCTGGGGCATGAGCGACCCCGACGGGAAAAATCCTACGTCGCCACCCGAGTTCGCGTTAGGACCGTCTGAATATTTCTTGACCACATCTTCCCATTTCGCGCCGGACTGCAGCATGGCAAGCGCCGCCTTGGCGCGCTTGTCAGCTTCAGCAGATCCCCATTTGTCGCTGGAGATTTGAATCTCCGCAAGTTCGTCCCCGGCCGGCGAAGCGAATTCCTGCTTGTGGGCATCGAAATACTTGAGCGCCTGGGTCCGGGATACCATGATCCGTGAGCCGACTTCCTGTTCGATAACCTGTTGCGTGAGCAGCCGCCGGCGAATGTTGTCTTGGAAGTCTTCCCAGATCAAACCCTGCTTTTCGACCTCATTTTCGAGATCCTGAATGGTGGCGAGTCCCATCTGCTTCCGTATCTGATCCAAGCGCTGCACCACGTCGGAATCCGCATTGATGTTTAAGTCTTTCGCCTTCTGCACGAGGAGGTCCTGGTCAATCATGTCACGCAAGAGGTTTTCGACGCCTGCGTGGTAGCGCGAGTCGATCTCAGCTCCGTGATATTGCTGCGCAAGCTGGGTGCGGAGTTGCCCTTTCTGGTCATCGTATTGGCGCTGAGTGATGATTTCTTCGTTCACCCGCGCGATGATGCGGTCGATTAAGACTGTGCGGCAGAATGCCGGAGGCACAGCGGCCCCAAGCGCCGCCGCCAGGATGCCGACAATGAGGAAAACCCTGCTTTTCATAATCATTTCACGCTCTCGGCCGTTCATGCCACATTGCGGCACCCGCAAAGGATGAAAGAAACCTGTCATGCTGAGCGCAGCGACCTGTCCCGGCGAAGTCGGGAAGCATCTGCGGCGCGCCCGCCAAGGCCAAACTCATCTTAATGCGAGGCCGTAAGTTCCTGCAAGGCGGCCGTCAACTCAGCTAAAGGACCGGCGCCGGTCCGCATGCGAAAGCGGAGTGCGCCGTCTGGCCGCAAGCTGGCATCCCGGCGCTTGCGAACAAACCGGGTCAGACTTTCCGGCTGAACCTGGGTCTCCGGATGAAAGCGTATCCATAAATCATCCTGTTTGCGGTCGACCGCCTGGACGAGCAGTTGCTCGGCGCGCGATTTGACAAGCGCGTAATCAAGCAGCGTCGAGACGGGCGGCGGCAGCGGACCGTAGCGGTCAGCCAGCTCCGCCTCCAGTTCCTCCCGCTCTTCCGAGGATGCGATGCTCGAGACGCGCTTGTACATTCGCAGGCGCTGCCCTTCGTCAGAGATGTAGGAGTCTGGAATCTTGATTTCCAGTCCCAGATTTATCGTGGCGCGAATCTCGGGTTTCAGCGGCAACCCCTTCATCTCTTCGACCGTCTGTTCGAGCATCTTCAGATAAAGGTCCAAGCCAATGGCGTTTAGGTGGCCGGATTGCTCTGCCCCCAGCACGTTGCCAGCGCCGCGCAGCTCCAGATCCAATGCTGCCAGCCGAAAGCCGGCTCCAAGGTCGGAAAACTCTTTAAGAGCCGCCAGGCGCCGCCGCGCAACCGGCGTCAGTGCGTCTTCAGAGGGGATCAACAGGTAGGCGTAAGCCGGACGGTCGGAACGCCCCACGCGCCCGCGCAGCTGGTACAGTTCTGAAAGACCAAACCGCTCCGCGTGATTGATGATGATCGTGTTGGCGCGCGGGATATCCAGCCCGTTTTCGATGATCGCCGTTGAGACCAGCACGTCGTATTCGTGCTGGACGAACTTCATCATCACGCGCTCGAGATCCCGCTCTCCCATCTGTCCGTGCGCCACACCCAGCCGCGCCGCCGGGGCGAGCTGCTGCAAATTAGCGGCAGTTTTAAAAATGGATTCGACGCGGTTGTGAACAAAGTACACTTGGCCCTCGCGCTCCATTTCATGCAGAATCGCGGCCTGGATGAGCCGGGAATTAAACGGGGCAACGGTAGTCTGGATAGCCAGGCGGCCTCGCGGCGGAGTCTCGATCACCGAAAGATCGCGCAACCCGCCAAGCGACATGTGTAAGGTGCGGGGAATAGGCGTAGCGGACATCGTGAGCACGTCCACGCCTGTCCGCAGGCGCTTCAACTTTTCCTTCGCCGCCACGCCGAAGCGTTGCTCTTCATCCACCACGAGGAGCCCAAGGTCCTTGAAGTCGATGTCTTTGGATAGCAGGCGGTGAGTGCCAATCAGGATGTCTACCTTGCCATCCGCCGCATCCGCCGCGATTTTCTTCTGCTCGGCGGCGGACCGGAACCGGCTGATCATTTCCACCCGCACCGGGAAGGACGCCATCCGCTGGCGGAAGGTTGTGAAGTGCTGAAATGCCAGCACCGTCGTAGGCGTCAGCACCGCCACCTGCTTGCCGTCCTGCACCGCCTTGAATGCCGCCCGCATCGCCAGCTCTG
This sequence comes from Terriglobia bacterium, assembly GCA_050745645.1. Classification (GTDB taxonomy): domain Bacteria; phylum Acidobacteriota; class Terriglobia; order UBA7540; family UBA7540; genus RH2-MAG17b. Next base: position 9,146 of record JBOGJZ010000396.1, read on the forward strand.
TCTTGCCGTAGCCTACGTCGCCGCACAACAGGCGGTCCATCGGTTGAGGATTTTCGAGGTCCGTCCGGATCTCAGCGAGCGCCTTTAACTGGTCCGGCGTCTCTTCGTATTCGAAGGCATCCTCGAACTCCTTCTGCCACGGCGTATCAGCGCCGAATGCCACGCCGCCTTCCATTTTGCGTTCGGCGTAAAGCTTCAGGAGTTCCCCAGTCATATCGCGGAGGGCGCGCTTTATACGAGTCTTGGTCCGAGCCCACGTCGCGCCTCCTAACCGGTCAAGAGCAGGTTTGGAGCCGCCTTCGCCTGCGCCGGAACGGTATTTATCCACCAGGTCAAGCCGCTCTGATGGGACATACAGTTTGGAGTCATCCTGGTAGGTGAGCAGCATGAAGTCGCGCGGCGCGCCCTCCACCTCGATCTGCCGCAATCCCTGGTAGATGCCGATTCCATGATCCACATGAACCACGTAATCTCCAGGCTTCAAATCGCTCAAGTCAGAGATGAAGCGCTGGACAGCGGATTTCTCCCGCCGGCCGGGCGCGCCCCACTCGAACCCGCCGAAAAGGTCCTTTTCGCCGAGCACCGTGAAATGGGTTTCAGGAAAAGCAGCGCCTTCGGCCACATCGCCTCGCACGATGATCAGCCCCGCCTCCATCGTCAGCGGTCTGGCCGCCGTGGAGAGCCCGGCAGCGGTATTCCCGGACTGAAGCGTGAAGGGGATTTCATAATCTTTGAGCGTCTCTGAAAGCCTCTCGATCTTGCCTATGCTGGATAACGCCATGACTACGCGCTCCCCCCGATCACGGCGGGCGCGCAAGTCCTCAATCCAGCTTTTGACCGCGCCGTGAAACTTAGGGGCTGGTTGAGTAGCCAGAACGAAAGTTCCATCCACGCCCCTGCCTGCAGGGCCGGATTCGATTGCAAGCTCTTCAAGACTGACGCGGACAAGAGGTTCGGCAGCGGCGCGGAGTTCCGTTTCTCCCAGTAAAAGACAACCCGGAGGTGGAAAGGGCGGCGCCGCATCCCTCACTTCTTCCCAGGCCGCCTGCCATTCCTTCCTGACGTCTTCGATCTGCCGCTCGCAATCCTCCGGCTCGTCCCATACCACCACGGGCCGGTCCAACAGGCCGAAGATGCTCAAAGGATGCGGCTCGGCAAACGGCGCAAAAAATTCCCACCCGGGAAAAGCTGCTGAATGCCCCGCCGCCCACTCAGGCGGCCGCCGGGAATCGAGCGGCTGTCCGGATCGCTCCGCTAAGGCGCGCACCAGCCCGGAAAAAAACTGCGATGACCCCCGGTTTTCGCTGAGTGGCAGCAGAAGGACGGAATTTACTATGCCGCGCGACCGCTGATTGACCGGATCAAATTGCCGCAAGGACTCAATCTGATCGCCGTAGAATTCGATGCGAAACGGCCATTCGGAGTCCGGTGAGTAGACGTCTACAATTCCGCCGCGCACCGAATAAAAGCCGGCGCTATCCACCGGCTCCTGAGCCTCGTAACCGACGCCGGCCAGGTGCTCGCCAAGGTCTTCAATGCTGATCTCATCACCTGTTTTCAGCTCGAGAGCGAGCGAACGGTAGTAAACCCGTTCGCGAAAGCGCCCGCAAGCTGCCGCCGGCGCGGCCAGCACGACGCGTACTCGCTCCTGCGCCAGCTTCCACAATGTAATGGCGCGAGTTTCAGCAATCTCGGCGTGCGGCGAACGCTTTTCGTAAGGGTTTACGTCAAAGAAAGGCAACACCGCGACGCCGGAACCAGCCCCCGGCTCCAGCCACTCGAGAAAAGTTGCCGTGGTTTCCCGTAGAGCATCCGGGTCCGGCGTGAGGACAACCAAAGGCCGCGCGAGCTGGTAAGCCAGTCCAGCTATAACCGCGGCTTTTGCCGGCCGGGTTAGGCCGGCCAGCACTACTTCAACGCTTTGCCCTGCTGCACACTTGGACCTTACCGACTGGAAAGACGGGTGGTCTAAAACAGGCTCAAGAAGAGAAGCTGTGGATTGCATCAGAAACGGCCGCTGTCAATCCGGCCTTTAGAGTCTGTCCGGCTCGATCAAACCTTTGCGCTGCCCATAGATCGCTCGCCCCGCCAGACTGCGATCTATTCTGAAGATCTGCCTGGGCGATCGCAACGCAGCGTGTAGCTGATGGCGATATCGCTCCTAGCAGTTTGTTGAAAACTCACTCAGCCTGCCATCCTGAGGAGCCGAAGGCGGTCCCGAGCCCGCGAGGGAAGGATCTCGCAAGTCCTTCAAAATAGCAAAAGCAGATTCTTCCCGACTTCGCCGGGACAGGCCGCTC
>JBOGJZ010000397.1:0-2930 GCA_050745645.1 Terriglobia bacterium
TGAACCTGCACGGCGTCTTGACCTACATCAAGCAGATCGGGCGGGAAAACCTGATTGCGAACGCCGCCATGCTGGCCGACTCCACGCGCCAGGCGGCGAAGGCGATGGGGCTGAAGCTTTTTGCCCACTCCTCGCCCGCCAACGCGGTTACGACTGTCTGCTCGCCCGATGGCTTGGATTCCGGCGTGGTGATCAAAGAATTGCGTTCTCGCTTTGGCGCCATCATGGCCAACGGCCAGGGAAGCATGAAGGGCAAAATCTTCCGCCTGGCGCATCTCGGCTATTTCGATGCAACGGACCTGTTCGGCATCATCGCGGCCCTGGAGATTGCTTTGAGCAAAGCCGGGCATAAGGTGCAATTGGGTTCCGGAGTGCGCGCCGCGCAGGAAACCTACCTGAAGCACGCGGATGGCGGAGCCGAACAGCGGGCAGGGGCGCGGTAAGAATCTGGTAGCGCAGAGTTTGTGCAGTTCAAACTCTGCGGTTTTTGGTTTTGGAATATCAGAGAAAGGCAGCAGAGTTTCTGGAATGCCGAACTCTGCGGCCCTTACACCAACCGTGATTATCAATCTTTGAGAGGACTCATGAAGATTGTAGTTTCTGACAGCGTTTCAGATGGCACTCTGGCCGTGTTGCGGTCGGAGCCGTCGTTTAACGTAGTGTATCTAGCGGGGAAGAAAGACGGCGTGGCCGCGGAGATCGCAGACGCCGATGCGCTCGTGGTGCGCAGCGCCACTAAGGTGAACGCGGCGCTGCTTGCGCAGGCAAGTAAGCTGAGAGTCATTGGCCGGGCCGGGGTTGGTGTAGACAACGTGGACCTTGGGGCGGCGACCCAAAAGGGCGTGGTGGTGATGAACACACCGGGCGGCAACGCCATAAGCGTCGCCGAGCAAACCCTCGGACTCATGATCGATCTGGCGCGGCATCTTCCTCAGGCAGACGCCTCCATGAAAAAAGGACAATGGGAAAAGAAAAAGTTCATAGGGACTGAGCTTCGAGGCAAAACCCTTGGCCTGATCGGCTTGGGCATGATTGGCATGGACGTAGCGAAGCTGGCCCAGGCTTTCCAGATGGACGTGATCGCCCACGATCCGTTCGTTTCTTCCCTGGTTGCCGCCCAGCAAAACATCAAGCTGCTTTCACTCGAAGAGGTTTTGAAGGACAGCGACTTCCTCAGCCTGCACTGCTCCGCCACGCCCGAAACCCAGCACCTGTTGAACGCGCGCACCCTGGCCATGACTAAAAAAGGCGTTCGCATTGTCAACTGCGCGCGCGGCGAGCTGATTTCCGAGCCGGATTTGCTCCTGGCGCTTGAGAGCGGACAGGTGGCGGGCGCGGCCCTCGATGTTTTTGAAAAGGAGCCGCCCGCTGATCCGCGACTGATAGCGCACCCGCAGGTCATCGCCACGCCCCATATTGCCGGGTCTACTGAGGAGGCGCAAGAAATCGTCGGCATCCGCATCGCGGAGCAGGTTCGTGATTACCTGCTGCGTGGTGTGGCCCGCCATGCCGTCAACATGCCTGCTATTTCGCCGGAAGAATACCGCAAAATCGATCCCTACATCCAGCTTGGCGAAAAACTCGGCTCATTCCTCGCCCAGCTTGTGAGCGGCGGCCTGAACCAGGTGAAAATCAGTTACGATGGCGGCCTGGCGGAGCTGAATACTCATCTCGTTAAAAACGCCGTGCTCAAGGGAATCCTGAACCACATCCTCTCCGAGGAAACTCAGGCGAATCTCATTAATGCCGGAGCTCTCGCTCAAGCGCGCGGGATCGAGGTATTGGAAGTCCGCAGCGCACGCCGGGCTGCGTTTTCCAATTCTCTCGGCATCGCCTTGCGAACCGATTCCGGATCATCGTCCGGGCTTGGCATGGTGGGTCCGCGCCATACGCTGCGCATCCTCGGCATCGATGATGTTGATATCGAAGCGCCGCTCTCCGGCGTTCTGCTTTGCATCCGCAACCAGGACGTTCCAGGCGTCATCGGGCGCGTGGGGACTGTGCTTGGCAACGGCGGCATTAACATTGCCAACTTCACCCTCGGCCGCGATCCAAAGCTTCATGAGGCGATTAGCATTGTCAACGTGGATCAGCAGGTTCCGGCTCCGGTTTTGAAGGAAATTCAGGCCATTCCGGCCGTGCGCGCGGCGCGGATGATCCGCGTCAGTTGAAGATTCAAACCGGTTGCTGAGGGCGTTCAGGCAGGCAATGCCTCAGGCTCGGCAACGACGTAGCGCAGGCATCTTGCCGGCAAATGCCGCCGGGACGGCGGCGCTACGCGACCGAAACTGAGGTATTACTCAGGCAGGTACCGCATCAGATGCCGGGCGAGCAGGCTGTGTAAATGAAAAAGGGTGCCCGGCCCTTCCGACAGACTGTGAGTGCGGCCTGGATACTCCATAAAGTCGAACTGCTTGCCGAGCTCGACGAGCCGGTTGACGAGCAACTGAGTCCCTTGGTAATGAACGTTGTCATCATCAGACCCATGCACCAGCAAGAGATTGCCTCGCAAACCTTGAGCGAAGTTGATCGGTGAGCTGGCCCGGTAACCTTTCACGTCATCCTGCGGTAATCCCAGGTATCTCTCCTCATAGATCGTGTCGTAGAGCCGCCAGTCCGGAACTGGAGCAACGGCCATGCCGGCGCGATACAATTCAGGGTAACGGAACATCAGGTCAAGCGTGTGCGAACCGCCTCCGCTCCAACCCCAAACGGCTACGCGCTCTGAATCGATATACGGCCGCGTGCGCAGCAAGGCTCTCAGCGCAGCGGCTTGATCTGCGGAAACCGGCCCATCAGTAGAATGAAAAATAAACTTGCGCCAAGCGCGGCCTTTGGGCGCCGGAGTGCCGCGGTTATCGATGCTGGATACGAGGTAGCCCTGGTTCGCCAGCAGACGATGAAAAAGCATCCGGTCGCCTCCCCATTCA
>JBOGJZ010000398.1:0-6685 GCA_050745645.1 Terriglobia bacterium
ACGCCGGAAGGAAGAAGTTCAAAGAGCTCAGGAATTACTGTTGCTGTCTGGTTCTGTACAATCGAGAAAAGCCTCTCGTGGACCTCAGTTGGCAGTTTGTTTACGGCGCAATGCTGGGCAACATGGCCTTCAGGATGCCTTTTGATCCAGCACGCGGGGCGCTCTCCGATCAGATCGAAAACGGTTTCTTCGGCGGCGGGGGGAAGATGGTTTGCTACAGCAAAGGCGAGCTTCCGAAGCCGATGAAGCCTCAGAACAGCACGATCTCCGCCGTCGTGGTCCTACAACAGATGGGTGTCGGAAAACGGCGGTTTGACGTCGCTGTGAAGCAACGGGAACAAGAACTCGGTCGGAGGCTGACGTTCGAGGAGCATTTCGAAGCCATGAACAAGGCTAGAGGTACAGAGCGGGACGTCTCTCTGACCCAATTGCGAGTCGTTGTATGCGAGAATCCATATGCTCGGGTTCTTTTACCCCGTGAAATCTTTCGTGGACCCTACGACGAGGCGTATGGAGTAGACGAGGCGACACGGAGCCGTGTGACGCGACTCTTCGCCGGAGAGCGGATCGAGGAACTGGAGTCCCAAGAACAACCGCTAAAGTCCCCCATCCAACGCATCGCGGAAGAGAATCGGACGAAGCAAAGCTTAGTGACGAAGGACAAACCTACGAGGTAAGTACTGGGAATGCCGAAGGCGAAGGAACTGCTCCGCTTCCTGCACGAGCACGGCTACGAGGAGACACGACAGAAGGGCTCCCACCGGATTCTCATCCACGCGGTTCGGCCCATGCTGAGCGTGCCAATTCACTCGGGCGATGTACCACGCGGATTATTTCTGCGCATTCTCAAGGACGCGGGCTTCTCAGAACAGGAGTTTCTTGGAGGCAAGAAGAAGTGAAAAGTCTGAGTCGCCACGTTAGACCGCAAGGGAGACAGTTTCCACGTAAACGGTACGGGTGCGATGGACAGGACGGTGCGTAGCGCGGCACTCCTCGATATACAGACGCATCGATTCAAGAATGCTGGCCTTGGCTTCCTCAATGGAATTCCCGAGTCCATACACTCCCGGAAAATCCTCGCTGTACGCCCAGTACTTCCGGCGTTCACGTTCAACGGTGATAGGATACGTGTACATCTCCACCTCCAAATACTATCATGAAAGCGCAGCGGAGGTTCGATTCGGAAAATGCACCGCGTCATCCGAGCCGGTGAAGCTTCTGGAAGTCAACCCCGACAAGCCGCGGTGCCTGCACTGGCACATAGTCGCGCGCGAAAACCACCGGATAAGCAAGGGCCGACCAGGCTGCTACTAACGGAGTAAGGTAGACCGAAGTGGCTCAACCCCTGGATCGCCGACTCGGAAAGAATGCTTAAGCTAGGGGCGGTCATGGTTTGCCCCGAAGCCCCTTCTGTGGTGCAACGTCGTGATGTTGCCAACCACACCTGGCTCCCCAGCGCGAATACGTTAGCGTACTTATGAAACTGGGTACTTAGCGGCTGTCAGCCGCATTCGTGACAGACAGTTTCTACGCTAGCCGGCCTAAACCACAGGAAGCGCCGCAGCCAGACCGAAGTGCAACTGGCGGTGAGCGGCGCGCAGCGCATTCTCCACATTCTCCGCCGAGCGGCCACGAGCGAAAATAAATCCCAAGTAGCAGCCACCCTCTGGGAGGGGCGTTAAGCTCTGCTTGGGGGCGACCGTGATTATCAAATCTTCAACGTCCGGCGTCCGGCGGGCTGCTTCCAGACCTTCCACACCCTCGTAAATGCCTTCTCGCTCAACAGGGATCATCATCACGCCGGAAGCGGTTTCTTCCCGCCGGACGCCAGTGACGTCGTGGCCGAGTGCAAGCTCAATCAAGAGTTGCTCAAGAGAGATCGAGTCAGCACCTCCTGGAACCGTGAAGCGCAGCGCTCGCGAGCACAGCCCGCCGATCGACCTTGCTGCCACTTCCAGTGGCCACGCGCCGCGCTCGTTCCATCGGAGCTCGGCGTGGAATGGTCCGTGGAATAAGCCCAACGCCGCGATGGCCCGGTGGAGGGTTTCCTCAATCTCGCGCTGCGCCGCATTTGCCAGACGCGATGGCGTCACGTATATCGTCTCTTCAAAATAGGGGCCTTCAAGCGGATTGGGCTTGTCAAATATCGCCAGAATTTTCATCCGGCCTCGGTCCACCACTCCTTCAACAGCAACCTCGCGCCCCTCAATGTACGCTTCAGCCTGAAGATACCCGCTAGTCTCTTCTCGCATGACCTGTACTTCCGGCAAGCGTAACAGCGCACGAATGCGTTCAAAGCTGGCGATAAATTCCTTTGCATTGTCAGCGCGGATAACACCGCGGCTTGCGGAAAGCGCGAGCGGCTTGAGCACGCAGGGGAAACCTACTCCAGGTCCGCCGCTGCCAGTGATTTCGCGCGGATCAGCGCTAATCGGGAAGCGTTCAAAAGCTGGAATGTTCAGTCCCGCCTTGCGCAGCCGCTCGCGGGAAGCATACTTATCCCGGCAAGCGTCCGCAGCCGCGGGCGGATGAAACGGCAAACCCAGCAATCTGCAAGCCCGGGCCGCGGTGGGCGCGGGTCTATCGCCCAGCGCCACCATGCCCCGCAGCGGATTAGATCGCGCGTAGGCCGCAATCACGCGCGCTGAACCTTCGGGATCTTCAAAATGCAGCGGCAGAGCCTGATCTTTCCAAGGGTCGTCGAGGACGTGGCAGCGATCGCTGCCAAGCGCCGGCGGAAAGCCCATCCCCCGAGCCGCTTCCACAAACGAGCGAGTTTGATAGCCGGTCGTCGAGCACAAAATCATCAACCGCCCTGCGGCGTTTGCGCCAATTGAATCAGCGGGGTAGCGAGTTTCTTCCATGGGCCGTCTTTTCCTGTCACTGCGGTCCGAACTGGGCTTTGCGACCATCGTAATAGCGTTGCATTTCCGCGTTGGCCCTCAAGACTGCAGATAGGCGCACTTCTGCTTCCTGCAACCGGCCGCCGGGAATGGCCAGGAGCAGTTCGCTGTCTCCGATTCCGGCGAACGTTCGAGCTCCCTTGCAAGCAAGGCTCGCCGCGAACGATCCCTCGCTGAGCGCCCTCGGGATTACGGCGCAGGCTGGGCGGCCGAAAATGTGTGCCCTCTCTTTGCCTTGCCACGCCGCTGCTCCCGTAACTTCGGAAAGGAGCATAGCCTGATAAGGCGAGCAAACGATCAGCGCCAGATCGGGCGAGAAGCTCGTAAAACTTTCGAGAGGTCCGTAAACCACCACCCGGTGGGGCTTCGTGACCTTGGGAACGTGTTGTACCTCAGACCCCGCGAAATACTGAATGCGCCCCATTTGCCCGATCAGCTCCATGCCTTGCTCCATCACTGCCTGCGGCAGGTCAAAACCCTGCGTGATGGCGCCGATCGGGCAGTTGTAGTGATCTTCCGCAGTGGCGTAAAACAACGCTGTCTCGGCTGCCTTCCAAAACGCACACGCGCTCGGCGCGGCCTGCGCAACGCGGGGTACGCCCGCCGGCGGCTCATCGAGAAAAGCGAGACCCAAAGGTGACCGCGCCAGGCCCAATTGTTCTTTGATGTTTTTTGCAAAATGGACATGATCCATCATTACGATTTTTCCTTTCAAGACGACATGACGGCTTTTTTCAGCAACCCGCTAAACCGGCGCCGCGTTGAGGTTCATGGGAACCAACTGGTCCCCGGTAGGTTCTGCTCAGCAATACCACGGCTCGGTGAGATAAGGCACGGCCGCGCGCGCAACGAGCGGCGCGTCAACCCGGTCCTTCGGCGCGTCCAGCCCTGCATATTGATGGGCCAGCGCGCGGGCGCTTGCGAAAATCGCTTGCCGCGGCGCCTGATTCTTGAGTCCTTCGCGGATGATCTGTTGAATGTCATCGTAAAGCGCATCCATATGCGGATCCGGGTGACGCCAGGGATGCGCCAGCTCCGCTTCACGAAAAGCGCCCAGGAGGCTTCGCACTTCGTCAAGCTCCAGCAGCCGCGAGCCGGCCGGGATCAGTAACCGTATGCCAAGCTGCACCGGCGCTACCTGCTCCACAAGATCAAGTTCGTTGATGACTTCGAGGAACTCGCAATAGCCGCCTAGCGTCGTCCACGGAGTGAAGGCGATAAACGTCGGCGACAAGCCCAGGCCGATCCGGCGGAACATCTCGACTACTCGCTCAAAATCGGCGTGAGTGTGTCCCTTTTCAAGCTTCTCTAAAATGCGGTCGTCTACGGTCTCCACCGCCGTGGTTACGAACAGGCAGCCTGTTTCACGGAGCGTTTCGAGATGGCGCGCGTGGGCGAGCAGGTGCTCTATCTTGATGGTTACGTCATAGGTCAACGAGGGATGCTCCCGATGCAGCATCGTCACAACGTCCAGCGCGTGCCGGATGCCGTTAAAGAAATCCGGATCGCCAAAAGTGATGTGTTCCGCGCCTGACGCCACTTGGCGATAAATGTCCTCCAGCACCACCTCAGGCTGCACCACACGAAATCGCCCTTTATAGACCGGCACAACAGGACAGTGACGGCAAAGGTGCTTGCAACCGCGGCTTGCCTCAGTGTACCCGGTCACCCGCGGCCTGCCGGACGGGTGCGCGAGGTGAGCGTAACTCGCAAGAGGCGGGAGGCCGGAGCGGTCGGGCACGAGGAATTGGAGGCGTGAAAGCGAGGTCACAGGTTCGGCCTGCGAGCCTTGAGACCAACCAGCCGCCATCTGCCGTCCATCACCAGTCTCTCGTTGCGCCCGTACCCTTTGCGCCGCCCGCAGCAACGGCTCCTCGAATTCTCCGCCTAGGATCGTCTCCGCGCCGAGCTTGCGAAGGTAGGTTTCGTTCACAGGCGCGTATAGCCCATAAAAGCAAAAGTGAGCATCAGGGTTCACGCGCTGGGCAGCCGCTAAGGCATTTACCGCTAGCCGCGTCGCCGTGTGCATGGGCACGTAAAACGCGATGAAATCCGCCCCCCGTAGAGCTTCTTCGTCTAACGGAGAGCGAGAGAGGTCCACGCAGGTCACCGTCATCCCCGAACTGCGGAGCCAAGCTGCGGGCGAGGCGAGGCCAAACGGCTGTCTCCCCATCTCATAGGTGGAAACCAGCATAACGTTCAATGCTGGCCTCCACGTTCTGTCCGCAATTCTGAGCGTGCCCGGAGAAACAGACCCGCTACCGGCATGTGAGTGAGTTTGAGCGTAGTTGTAATCATAGCAAAGCAGGGCGCTGACGCTCAAACATCTGCTATAATCGCGCCGGGCCGCGTCAAAGTCATGGATTACCGAGGTTGTAGCGCAACGTTTGCTTTACAGCGCTGCAGTTTTTCGGGCTAATTACAAGCCGCAGGGCTGAAAAGCGAGCCCTGCGATACAAAGGCAGAAAAGACCCTGATAGAACAATCCATGCCTTTGACGGAACCGTGTATAATCGCGCCGCTAGGTTTTTGCCAGACTCAGCAGATGGGCCGGAAAAGTTCATGCTCTATAAGACGTTCAGCGCTGCCGTTTTCGGAATCGACGCCTACCTTGTAGAGGCGGAAGTTGATATTTCTGCCGGCTACCCGAATTTCACCACTGTGGGCTTACCGGACGCTGCGGTGCGAGAGAGCCGGGAGCGCATTAAGTCCGCCATCCGCAACTGCGGGCTGGATTTTCCTTTCCAAAACGTCACGGTTAATCTTGCGCCCGCTGATGTGAAGAAGGAAGGGTCTGGTTTCGATCTTGCCATCGCGCTCGGGATTCTCGGCGCCACCGGTGTGTTACTGAAAGCCGATTTGAAGCCTTACGTATTCCTGGGCGAGCTGTCGCTCGATGGCAGCTTGCGCCCGATCAAGGGAGCGCTTTCGATTGCGGCCATGGCCCGGCAGAAGGGCATCCAGCGTCTGGCGCTGCCGGTGGAAAACGCGCCCGAAGCGGCGGTGGTGCAAGATGTAGCCGTCTTTGGTCTGCGTTCGTTGCCGGAGGTGCTTGACTTTGTTAATGAGACGCGAGAATTCACGCCGGTGCGCTCGAACGTAACCGAGATGCTCTCAAGCGCGAGCCAATATGCAGTGGATTTTCGAGACGTCAAGGGACAGCTTCACGCCAAGCGAGCCATTGAAGTGGCGAGCGCAGGCGGCCACAATATCCTGATGATCGGGCCGCCCGGCGCCGGCAAAACCATGCTGGCCAAACGCATTCCCACCATTCTGCCCCCGCTGACTTTTGACGAGGCTATTCAAACCACCAAAATCCACAGCGTCGCAGGGACCTTGGAGCCGGGCATGGGATTGGTTGGCACGCGGCCTTTTCGTTCGCCGCATCACACCATTTCCGATGCGGGATTGATCGGCGGCGGAGCGGTGCCGCGCCCCGGCGAGGTGAGCCTGGCTCACAACGGCCTGCTGTTTCTCGATGAGCTGCCGGAGTTCCAGCGCAACGTGTTGGAGGTGCTTCGCCAGCCGCTCGAAGATGGCACGGTTACGATCGCCCGCGCCAGCATGTCCCTCACTTTTCCCGCGCGATTCATGCTGGCCGCGGCCATGAATCCATGCCCGTGCGGCTTCTTCAACGATCCTTCACGCGAGTGCACCTGCACGCCGCCCATCATCCAGCGCTATGTTTCCAAAATTTCAGGGCCTCTGCTCGACCGCATCGACATTCACATCGATATGCCCGCCGTTAAGTACCGCGAGCTGCGCGATGATTCAGGCGGTGA
>JBOGJZ010000399.1:0-5987 GCA_050745645.1 Terriglobia bacterium
TCAGAAAGTCTGCGGCCTTTCTTGCAAAATCGACAGTCCAAACCGTAGAGTTTCCAAAAACGGGAAACTCTACGCTACCGTTGTCGAGTAGGATAAGGATGAAGTCGATGAGACGGCGAGATTTCAATCTGGAGATGCTGAAGTTAACCGGCGCTACGGCGCTTGGCGGATGTTTCGGGGTCAGTCTGGAAGCGGCAATCAGTCCGGGCGGCGCAGACCCGCGGCTAAAGGGCGCGTACCGCTTTTCGCGCGCCCGATGGACCTACGTTCATCTGGAGGGTTCGCCTTCCGAAATCGGCTTTCAGCACGGATATCTGCTTGCACCGGAAATAGCGGACGCCTTTAAGTCCGTCGAGCTTACAAACCTTCGTACTCACAAATCCCGTGAGTTTTTCCGCCAAGCCGCGCGGGAAATGCTTTGGCCCAAGGTGGACGCTGAATACCAAGCGGAAATCGAGGGCATTCAGCAGGGTCTCGCGGCGCGTGGGGTTCGCATGGACCTGGATGACGTGATCTGGCTCAACGCGATGGAGGAGTTGGCCGATTACTACGTACCCTGGTACGATGCCCGCCACAAAACCGCCTCTGCAAACGAACCGGTCAGCCCCGGCAATTGCAGCGCCTTCGCCGCCACCGCAAGCTGCACGCGGGACCATCAGATTGTGCTTGCTCACAGCTGCTGGACTAATTACCTGCACGGCGAACGCTGGAACATCATTTTTGACATCGCGCCGCATCGCGGATACCGCATACTCATGGACGGCTTCCCCGGCGTGATTACGAGCGACGATGATTTCGGGATCACAAGCGCCGGCTTGATGATCGCAGAGACAACCATCACTCAATTCTACGGGTGGAACCCGGAGGGTAAGCCGGAATTCGTCCGCTCTCGAAAGGCCATGCAGTACTCCTCCTCAATTGACGATTACGTGCGGATTATGCTCGATGAAAACAACGGCGGCTACGCCAACGATTGGTTGCTCGGCGACCGAAAAACCGGGGAAATCGCGCAGTTCGAGCTTGGCCTGAAAGCTCACCGGGTTTGGCGAACTAAGGACGGGTACTTTGTTGGATCGAACTTCGCGCGCGATCCAAAAGTACTGGCCGAAGACACCCGGTTTGACCCGCACGACCTTTCGTCTTCCCCCAACGCCCGCCGCGTCCGCTGGGAGCAATTAATGAAGCAATACAAGGGGCGAATCGACATCAGCCTCGCCCAGCAATTCCTCTCCGACCATTACGACACTTACGAGAAGAAAGAACAGCCCAATTCTCGAACCCTCTGCGGGCACGGAGACCTCTCACGGCACGGCGAGAAGGTTTTTGACTGGGGGCCGTACTATCCCGGCGGCTCAGTTACCGGCAAAGCAACCAGCAGCCGTATGGCTGCTGAGATGAGTTTTGTCGCGCGCCGGGGTCACCCGTGCGGCAAAGACTTTCTGGCAGAACCGTTCCTTAAGGCGCATCCGGAATACGGTTGGCAATCCCCCCTACTCCACGACATGATTGCCGGAGAGTGGACGGTGTTCAAGACAGGCGAGCGAGCCTGATGCCTTTTTCTTGGAGGAAGCAATAAGTCTGGCATGTTGCTGAAGAATTCCATTTTGTCATGCTGAGCAGAGCGACCTGTCCCGGCGAAGTCGGGAAGTATCCGCTTCTTGTATTGAAAGAGAAAAGCTTAGTTTCTTCACGGAGTTCACCCTGAGCGAAATGCGGAGATCCTTCGCGGAGTTTATCGTGAGCCTCTTCGCTTCGCTCAGAGCGATTCGAATAGGAGCGAATCGGCTCAGAATGACACACTCCACACCCTTTTTCAGTAAGCTGCGACTGTTTAAGAAATTAGCGGGCAATTGGCTGGCCGGTAGCGGCGGCATCCCTTCGCTTCACTCAGGGCAGGCTTTGCCGGCAAATGCTGCCGAGGATTGACACACTTATGTACCATCCTCTAACGTACGTTATGAGTTACAGAGTCGTGCAGAAGGACCAGCGATGAGAGTTTTTTTCGTAGCATCTGAGTGCGTGCCTTTTTCAAAGACGGGTGGCTTGGCAGACGTCGTGGGGGCGTTGCCGGAAGCCCTGGCTGCCCTCGGCCATGATGTGAGCGTCATTATTCCGCGCTACCGGGGAACCAAACCTGGGTCTCCCGTGCCGAATGCGGAGAACTTAACCATCCCCCTGAGCTCAGGGTTCAAATTCGCCGCGTTACAGCGCGGCGGCATGGTGAAAGGAGTTCAGCACTATCTGGTCGAGTGCCCGGAGTTGTTTGACCGCGAAGGCCTCTATCAAACTAAAGACGGAAAGGATTATCCGGATAACCCGGCGCGCTTTGCTGCTTTTTCCTTGGCCGCCATCGAAGGCATGAAACGCCTGGGGCAGCCGCCCGGAATTGTTCACTGCCATGACTGGCAAACGTCGCTCGTCCCGGTTTACTTGAAGACGCTTTACGCTGACGATTCATTTTTTAGCCATACCGCAAGCGTGCTCACCATCCATAATCTAGGCTACCAAGGTCTGTTTCCTGCTGAGGTCCTCCCGGATATCAATCTGGACTGGAGCCTGTTTCAAATCGACGGGTTGGAGTTTTTTGGGAAGGTCAATTATTTAAAAGGCGGGATCGTCTTTTCCGATTTCATCACCACCGTCAGCCGCAGGTATGCGGCCGAAATTCAGACGCCTGAGTTCGGCTACGGCCTGGAAGGAGTCCTGCGTTCGCGCGCTGGCCGGCTGCAAGGCATTCTGAACGGCGTCGATTACGATGCTTGGAATCCGGCCTCCGACTCTCTAATCCCGGCGCATTACACGCCGGCGGATTTGGCAGGCAAGTTGATCTGCAAAAAAGAGCTGCTGGTCAAGATGGGAGCCGCTTCACCGGTTCTGAATCGCCCGGTCATCGGCATTGTATCGCGCTTCGCTACGCAGAAAGGATTCGACCTCGTCGAACAGATCGCCGGCGATCTAGTGGCCATGGACGCCTGCGTGGTTGCGCTCGGCGCCGGAGAGCCCAGGTATGAAGAGCTCTTCCGGACGCTTGCCGCGCAGCATCCTGATAAGTTCTTCGTGAAAGTGGGTTACGACAATGCGCTGGCGCATCAGATCGAGGCTGGCTCGGACATTTTTCTGATGCCCTCGCGTTACGAGCCGTGCGGCCTGAACCAGATTTATAGCCTCAAGTACGGCGCTGTGCCCCTGGTCAGGGCGACAGGCGGCCTCGATGACACGATTCAGGATTTTGACGGGACCAACGGCACGGGCTTCAAGTTCAGTGACTACTCTGCCCCAGCTCTGCTGGGCGCCCTCAAACGCGCTATTGACGCCTATCATCACGCCACCGCTTGGACCCGTCTTGTGCAGAATGGCATGAGCAAAGACTTCTCCTGGCCAGTCTCGGCGAGCGCTTACGCCCAGGTCTATCACCAGGCGAGCGCTTCTAAAAATAGAATCCAAGCGGCTTCATGAGCATCTATAGTTAGGTGGGTCGGCGAAGAGCCCGGCTCAAATTTCACAGGTTTGCTGAAAAGACCATGTCTGTCATGCTGAGCAGAACGACCTGTTCCGGCGAAGTCGGGAAGCATCTGCTTTTCATATGGAAACAAAACGGCTTGGATTCTTCGCTGCACTCAGAATGACAAACTCTCAGCACTTTTTCAGCAAACCGCTAAAAGAATAGGAAACCACATGGTTGAAATCACCGAAAGCAATTTTGAGGAACAAGTGCTCAAGTCCGCGAAGCCGGTGCTGCTGGACTTTTGGGCGCCCTGGTGCGCTCCTTGCCGTATGATCGCGCCAACCGTAGAAGCAATCGCCGGAGAATACGCGAACCGCGCCGTGGTTGGCAAGGTGAATGTGGATGACAACCAAGGAATCGCCAGCCGCTATAACATCCGTGGCATCCCCACATTGCTGCTGTTCAAGGACGGCCAGGTCAGGGAACAGGTAGTCGGCGCGACCTCCAAAGATGTGATTACCGGCATGATTGAAAAACACATCGCAAAGGACGGCGCCGGAAAACCAGCGTAAGGCTACTTACGCTGCTTCTGGGCGGATGAACCCGCCACAGCCGCGCCGGTTGCAAGTGATGATGGCGTCCCGAGCATGAAGAACAATGGCCAGGATGGCCATGCCACAATCACGGCCGCGGCTGCGTTATAGGCCTCGCCCAGATAGCTCATTTTCCCTCCGGCGCTCCAGTATTTCACGATACAATCGAGGCGCGTTCAGTCCACGCACGAAATTTTTCATATGCAAAGAAATACGGTCCTGGTGGGCGTTCAGTGGGGCGACGAAGGTAAGGGCAAGGTGGTGGACGCTCTGTCGGACCAGTTTGACATCGTAGCCCGCTACCAGGGCGGAGCCAATGCCGGCCATACGGTTGTCGTAGACGGCAAGAAGTTCATCCTCCAGCTTATCCCCAGCGGCATCCTGCGCCCAGGTAAAATCGCCGTGATCGGCAACGGCGTGGTACTGGATCCTGAGGCGCTGCTATCCGAGATCGCCGCTATTGAAAGCGCCGGCATCCCTGTGGGCGGCAGGCTCCTCATTAGCGACCGCTCGCACCTCATCCTTCCCTATCATCGATCTCACGAGCGCGCGGCTGAGGCGGCACGCGGCGCCGGCAAGATCGGGACAACCTTCAAGGGCATTGGACCTTCCTACGAGGACAAGGCGGCCCGCCGCGGCCTGCGTTGCTGTGACCTCCGGGATGCGGCAAGGTTCCGCGGTAAGTGCCGTGAGATTCTAGAAGAGAAGAATCGTTGCGCGGCGGCCTTGGCCGGCGAGTCGGCCGCTGATCCCGAAGCTCTCATAGAAAATTTCTGGTCCATCTCGCGCCCTATTGTTCCTTATATAACCGATGTCTCGGCCTATCTGAACCATGCGATGGATCTCGGCAAAACCGTGCTATTTGAGGGAGCACAAGGCACGCTGCTAGACGTCGACCACGGAACTTATCCCTTCGTCACTTCCTCCAGCGCCGCTGCGGGCGGTGCATGCACTGGCACGGGCGTTGGCCCCACACGGATTGATTCCGTACTGGGTGTTTCGAAAGCCTATGCCACGCGCGTTGGCAGCGGGCCTTTTCCGACGGAGCTTCACGGCGAAGAGGGCGGAAAACTTCGCGAGCGTGGAAGCGAATATGGCGCGGTTACAGGCCGGCCTCGCCGCTGCGGCTGGTTTGATTTACCAGCGGCGCGCTACAGCGCTCAGCTTAACCACTTGAGCGCGCTGGGCATCACCAAACTCGATATTTTGGACCAGCTCGCGGAAATCCCTGTAGGCGTCGAATATGAAATTGAAGGGCGCACGCTGTCCGATTTTCCAGCGGAGGCCGAGGCGCTTGAGCGCGTGAAGGTGCGCTACAAGGTTTTGCCAGGCTGGCAGCAATCCACTTACGGACTGCAGGATTACGCTCAGCTTCCTCCAAATGCCAAGAACTATCTGCGATTCCTCTCCGAACAGGCTGGAGTGGAAATCGCAATGATCTCGACAGGACCAGGCCGCGAGCAGACGATCTGGCTAGAAGAGAGCCAGTGGATGAGCCATCTCGCCCTGAAACGCTGAGAGGTTGCAGAAAAAACCTTTTGATCTGTCATTCTGAGCCCCTTCGCTACGCTCAGGGCAGGCTCTGCGGCTTGTTCACGGCCCCGCGAAAAGCCGCAGCGTTACAATACGAACGCTACGCTACAGCCTCTCCCCGAGAGGGTGCCCGAGGTACGAGGGTGGGCGAGGCAGGTTATCTTCATGCTTTGCGGGATTCACCCCCATGATCCTCAGCTACGAACAAGCCCTGCTCACGGTGAAAGAAAGAGTAGGGGCCGCGCCGCGACAGCTTACCGTGGAGACGGCGCCTCTGGAACAAGCGCTCGGCCGCGTCCTTGCTGAGGATGTGACGGCTGACCGCGACTACCCACCCTTCCACCGCTCTGCCCGCGATGGCTACGCGATACGATCCCAGGACTTGGGATCAGTGCCGGTCACGCTTGAGTGCGCCG
>JBOGJZ010000400.1:0-3165 GCA_050745645.1 Terriglobia bacterium
ATTGAGCTGCCCGCGAAGGTTCACTACTTCGCCGATTACGGCGATAGTGGGCGGCGCGAGCTTTCCGGCTCTCGCTGCGATGTCCGCAATCGTCGCGGTGATCACTTCCTGATCCGGCGTCGTTCCCCATCGGATAACGGCAGCCGGCGTCGAAGGCGCGTACCCTTGGCGCAATAGAACGGACGTAAGCTCCGGCAGATTCCGCGCACCCATGAAGAAGACCATCGTATCCGCCGCCGGCGCGGCGCCTGATGCAGGCGCTACGGCGTCTTCCCCGTGGGCGGTCAGAAAAGAAACACTCGACCCGATGCCGCGATGAGTCAAGGGAATGCCTGCGTAAGCGGGTACAGCGTGGCCGGCGGAGACTCCGGGCACCACCTGAAACCGGATGCCCGCCCCGGCGAGCGCCAAGGCTTCTTCGCCGCCGCGTCCGAAGATAAACGGGTCGCCGCCTTTGAGCCGCACCACGGTTTCACCGAGGCGTGCCCGCTCCACGAGCAAGCGGTTGATCCGCTCCTGAGTCACCGTGTGGCGGCCGGCTCGCTTGCCTGCGTACACCTTGCGGCAGCCTGGGCGGGTATAACGCAGGAGATCTTCGTTGGCGAGAAAATCATAGACGACGCAGTCCGCCCGTTCTAGCAGCGCTTTGCCTTTCAGCGTAAGCAGGCCGGGGTCGCCGGGTCCGGCCCCGACAAGGTAAACAATGCCTGGCATAGAGATTTTCCAAATCCGCTCACTGCCGTGCGACGCGCGCGTTAGAGGAGTGCGGCCGCGCCTGCCGCGAGCAGCTTATCGGCCAGCCGCTCGCCGACCGATTCCGGGTCCTCAGAGTTGCCGCGCGCGCGCGCCCGCACCACGCGCGCGCCGTCCGGGCTGGCCACAACCCCGATCATCTCAAGCTGGTTGCCTTCAATCCGCGCGTGCGCGGCGATAGGCGTCTGGCAGCCGCCGCCGAGATGACGAAGCGCGGAACGCTCTGCGGTCACGGTCAGGCGAGTGGCCGCATCATCAAGCGTGCGGACGGTCTCTTCCACGCGGCTATCACCGCCGCGAACTTCAATCGCAAGGGCGCCCTGGCCGACAGCAGGGCAGAGGCGCTCCGGCGCAAAATACTCTGTTATGCGGCTCGTGAAACCTAGCCGGTGAATTCCGGCTGCCGCCATCACCAAAGCATCGCAATCTCCGCGGTCAAGTTTAGCCAAGCGCGTATCGACGTTTCCGCGCATGGGAATCAACTGAACGTCAGCGCGAAGGCCACGCAATTGAGAAGCACGCCGTACGCTGCTCGTGCCGATGCGCGCGCCTGAAGGCAGTTCGACCAGCTTTTGCGGCTGGCGAGAGATCAGCACGTCGCGCGCGTCCGCGCGCGGCGGAACCGCCGCAATTCGCAGTCCCGGTGGTTGCTCCACCGGCAGATCCTTCAGGCTGTGTACAGCCACGTCCACCGCTCCTGCGGCGAGCGCCTCCTCGATTTCCTTGATGAACAGGTTCTTCAAGTCAGGACCTGCCGGCAGCGGTGCAGTCAGCTTGTCACCTGCGGTTTTGATGACCTTGATTTGCGCGTTAACGCCGAGGCTCTCCAGTCGATTTTTAACCCACTCCGCCTGCCACAAGGCGAGGCGGCTTCCGCGTGATCCGATGAGGAGATCCATGAGGAAAAAAGCTGCGCCTAAACGGGTTGTTGAAAAAACATTTTGTCATGCTGAGCGCAGCGAAGAATCTCTGTGGCTCAGGGCAGGCTCCGCAAAGCATGTCCTTATAGCATTACTTTGTTAACTAGTGCTTGACTTAACTTGCTCCAGGGTGTAAGTAGTTGGGCATGAGATGGAATGCCCGACTCTGGAAGAATAGCGTTGCCCAATTTACGAAGTTTGTAATTCCCTTGGTCGCCACGCTGGGGCGAAGCGAACGGCGGCGAGCCGCCACCCATTATGTCGAGGGCCTGCTGATGCCGGGACAGCGCAAGTCGATCGAGCCCATGGCGGCTCGGCTGGGAGTGGACTCGCAGAGCCTGCAACAATTGGTGACCGACAGCCCGTGGAGCGATGCCAGCGTCTGGAGAGCGATCCGGCAGGAAGTGATTCCTCATTTGGAGCCGCTGCAGTCCTGGATCGTCGATGAGACCGGATGGCTCAAACAGGGACAGCACTCGGTGGGGGTGAGCCACCAGTACTGCGGGGCCGTGGGCAAGCAGGCCAACTGCCAGGTGAGCGTGGAAGTGGCGGTGAGCGACGGTTGGGTGGCGGCGCCCATCGGGGGCCAACTCTATCTGCCCCAAAACTGGGCGGAGGACCCGGAACGGCGCGCGGAGGTGGGCGTGCCGGTGGAAGTGGAGTTCCGCACCAAGCCGGCGTTGGCCCTGGAGCTGATCCGGCAGGCCCTGGCCGATGGCGTGCCACCGGCTCCCGTCTTGGGAGACTGCGTGTACGGAGACAGCCCGGAGTTCCGGGAAGACCTGCGCCAGTTGGGGATGGAGTTCTTCCTGCAAGTCAGCGCCCGGCACAAGGCCTGGACGCATCCCATCTCCACCCGACGGAAGCGGGTACGACACTATCTGGCTGAGGGAGCCCCGCCCGCTCAAACCTTGGCCGAGATTACGACGGCAATTCCGGCGGGGGAATGGAAGGCGTGCGCTTGGCGGGCCGCCGACGGCCAGACCCGGCACACCCGCTTGGCGTGGTGCGAGGTTTATTTGCAACACAAGTTGCGCGAGGGTGATGACGAACTGGAGCGAGTTTGGCTGGTGGTCGACTGGCCGGCCGGTGAAGCTGAACCTTATCATTATGCCTTGGCCCACTTTCATCAGCCACCTCGCCGGGCACGCTGCTTGCGGTTGAGTCGTTCTCGCTGGCAGGTGGAACAATACTTTCAGCGCTCCAAGGGTGATCTCGGCCTGGATCACTTTGAAGGGAGGACCTGGCGTGGTTTTCATCATCACCTCGTGCTCTCCGCTCTCGCCTATCTATTCATCCTTACGCGCTACGTCAGCACCAAAAAAAACTTCTGGTGTGAGGTGGGAACAGATCCTCCGATGGATCCAGCCCTGGCTGGTGAGAGCGACCGGCTTTTGCAGTTGCTGCGGAGCGAAATTTGATCGAGTCCCATTCGACTCTACTTAACAGTGTAATGCTAGCGCTTACTTGTGGCCCTGCCGCCTTCAAAACT
>JBOGJZ010000401.1:0-2360 GCA_050745645.1 Terriglobia bacterium
TCCTCAAGAGCTTCGGCATCTTCGTCGTGAGCCCCGCCGAAATCTTCGGGGTCCGCCAAGTAAAGAAAGCTGTGACCGCCGAGCATCGGCATTTGGCGGGCGTGGTCGAGCTCGCGCTGAAGCTCGCCGGGCGCGAATTCGGCATCCGTGAAGCACCAAGGACGCGCTTCAGCGGGCACGGCGGCGATCACCGCAGCCCGGCATTCCTCGTGCAAGAAGCGGTCTGGTCCGCAGAGAAAATAAGCAGGACCCGGCCGTCCTTTCGCGAGGACCGAACAGAACTCGACAGAGCGCATGATGAGCTTTATTCGAGGTTGATGCGGCGCGCTTCCAGGACGCCTTGCGGATCGAGTGAGCCATCCACGCGGATTTGGGCGCCTACGGTCAGGTCCGCTGCGGACCCGGCAGATCCATCTTTGCGTGTGATCTTGGTCTGATTATCATAGGTAACGTGGAAGATCATATTGTCTTGAGAGTTTACGGTGAGCTTTCCAGGCGATTGCTTGGTGATCTTCCCTTCCAGTCCGAAATTCGTTCCGGGCTGCTGGGACGCGCGCGCCGGCGGCACGGCGGTTAGGAGCAGGCCCAGCGCGATGGGTGCGAGCAGCACTGCGCTCAAGCTGCGAAATCGAATTGGGTTCATAAGCGAGACTCCTTGCAGCTTGTGAAAAAGTTTTTTTAGCTGTCATTCTGAGCCCTTCGCTTGTCATCCTGAGCAAAGCGAAGGATCTTTGTAATTCACTCACGGCAAACTCTGCGAAGAATCCGGGCTTTTATTTTTAACATGACAAGCAGATGCTTCCCGGAGCCTGCCCTGAGCGAAGCGAAGGGGCTCAGCATGACACGGGGATTGTTCAGCGATTCGTTAATTATCCTTGGCCTCGTTCCGGATCTTCCGGGCGAGCTTTTCGATCTTGCTTGCGCTCTCAACGATGCGAAGAGAAAGCACGTTTTGATTGGTGGCATCTACTTCTTTTTCGAGCGCATCGGCGAGTTGGCGCAACTTTGCCGCGTCTTGCTTGGCCCTCGTGAAATTAGAGCTGACGATTGCGCTCTTCTGCTTTTGCGAAAGAGCGTCAGGGGAATCAGGAGGAGGAGTAATAGGGGTTTCGAGCCGCATGGGAGCGCCTGCCGGACCCATCAGCGGGCCGAGCTGCCGCTGCATCTGCTGTTGCGCAAATGCAGGGCGTACCGGCAAAATCCAGCTAACGGCGAGCAAGACAATGCCTGCCAGCCCAATTGATCCGTAGCGGCCGATTGCTGGTTTGCGCCACATGGTTTCACCTCGATCAATTCCGATCCCGTACCTGCTTTTTAGCTCGTCCAAAGAGCAAATCCAACTCCGATTGTAGACCACAAAATGGCATTCGCCAATCGGGTGTTGGCCGGGGGAAAAGACGGGAAATAGTCCTAGGACGCCGCCTTAGTCGTCGGGACGCTCGAAGCGCTGCCGGGCGATGATCAGATAGTGAATCCCGGAAAGAATCGTCAGCGCGGCGGCCAGATAGATAAAGCCGAGCACCACGCGAGGAGTGACGAATCTCACTTGCGCTTTCCAGCTAACCGCTATCAATACCGCGGCCACCTGCGCGACGGTGCTGGCCTTTCCCAGCATCGTTGGAGGAAACGGCCTGTAGCCGGAGACGAGGCTGATGAGCATGGCCGTCACCACGATGCCGGCATCCCGGCTCAATACGAGAATCGTGAGCCACCAGGGCAGAGCTCCGCGGAAGGAGAGCACCAGATAAGCGGTCGTTATCAAAAGTTTGTCCGCGAATGGATCTAAAACCATGCCCAGGGACGACTGCTGATGGAACCATCGGGCTATAGTGCCGTCTATGACGTCCGAAGCAGCGGCCAGCGCCAGGACGCCCAGCGAAGCGCGGTAATGACCGTTGATAGTGAGGATGGCAAAGAGAGGCACGAAAATCAGCCTCAGAGTGGTGATCTGGTTAGCAACAGTGAGAGCGCGCCCGGACATGGTCTGGAAGCTACTATAGGTGTGGCTGCTGAAGGTGTCAATTGAACAATGGCCGGCGGTTACCAGGTCTAGCAGGTTGCTGAAAGACGTTCCGGAACCGTGTCATTCCGGGTGCCCCATGAGCCTTCGGCTCACCCATGTAGATGAAAGTCGCCGTGCCCTGTCACCCCCGCGAAAGCGGGGGTCCAGAACGGTACGAAACATCCTGGATTCCCGCTTACGCGGGAATGACGGGTATGGATGACAGACGAAGAGCCTGCTCCGGACATAGCCCGTAGCGCCGGCACCCCGTCGGCCTTGTCTCAACCCGGCAAGACGCTGGCGCTACATTTTCATGCTTCGATGCGTCGCCAAGCGATATGACCGACTGCCCTAATGC
>JBOGJZ010000402.1:0-2697 GCA_050745645.1 Terriglobia bacterium
AGAACCAGCAGAATTCCGTCATAGTACACAAGCAATAAATGATGGGAATGCCCGATGATGACCGCGCTCAGGATCGTGCAGGCTGTCAGCACCAAGGCAACGATCCATGCGAACCGGGACCGGAAGAGCAGCCCCACCGACATAATGAGCATGGCTACGCCAATCAGCACGTAAGGCATGCTGGAGGGACGGAAATTGAGGATGCTTTCGGGTAAGTCTGAAAGCAGGACGCGCCTTTGCAGCGTAAAGATGATCCACAGAAGCAAAAGGCCGGCGATCGTCAGCGCCAGGGAAAGCGGGACGTGCGGGAACCAGTAACGGGCGCGGACCGACCGCCCCACTTGCCCGGTCGCCCGCTTGAATCGCGCAAAGCGGGGCACATGCCACCGCACGGCTTTTCCCTCTGCCATCAGAGATCTCCGAGTCCAAATCTGATTATTGAGGATTACAAATCATAGCGACGCCCTTTGCTGCAGCGGCGACCTCTAAGCGCTGGAAAACCGGATGCGAATGCTGCTGCACCCATGGCGGATGCCACTATAATTTGTAATCCTCAATATAGCAAACCTTTACGGATCGCCCGGAATACACTGATTTGAAATCACCTTGTTTCCGGCCCGGCGGTCGAGCGCCAATTGCCGCTAACCGCGCACGCTCGGGATTCGTGATATGAAATTTCAGCCCTTCGGAGCGGGCGGAGGCGGAGGAAGCGACTTAAGATGCTTCTCGATTGATTCAAACTGCGGAATGTTAGTGATCCAATGTTTGAGCGGCCCTAGGCGTGGAATTTCCTTGTCCACAGCGCGGATGCGATTGCCAGGGTCAGGATGGTCTGAGAAAAACTGAATCGTCTGCTGTGGATAACGCTTCTGGATAATCTCAAAGAATTGGGCCATCGCGTGGGGATCATAGCCCGCGTGGTAGAGGATATAGGTACCCACGGCATCCGCCTGCGATTCCATGCCCCGCGAATTATGAAGGAAGATGGAGTTCACGCCGAAACCGAGCGCGATCGCGGCAAGATTGGCCGTCACCGAGCCGGCGCCCAGGATGCTGCCGAGAATGGAGAGCGGCGTGCGCACCAGAGCCTTCTCAGACGCCTGATGCGTGCCGTGGCGCATGACTACGTGGCCGATTTCGTGGGCCATCACACCAGCCAGTTGAGCCTCATCCTGGGCTGCCTGGATGGTTCCCCGGTTGACGAATACGAAGCCCCCAGGCAGCGCGAAAGCATTAATGTCATTGGTGTTGATCACATAAAAATCCCAGACGTAAACGGGTTGTGGGTTGGGTGCAAATGACGCAAGCTTCCGCCCGAGCTGGTTAACATATTTCAGCACCGCGGCATCATGCAACATGGGCATCTGCTTTTCTATCTGGGCGGCATTCTGGCGTCCCAACGTAACGTCTTGTTGAGGCGTGTAAAGGTTGAAGCCCGGCTTAAAGTCAAGCTGCTGAATGGCATAGGCCACGACGGGCAGCAAGGCGCTGAGAATGAGCGCAAGCATCGCGACACGAAGTCTCCGGCGACCCGCCGGGCGGGCCTGGCAAGTTAAAATCGAACGCATTGAGCAACTCCATTCTGAGGAGAGTCCGATCGCTCAGGGGCTGCTGAGCGATCGGGGGCGATCGCAACACAGCCAGTATACGAGCAGCAATTCACCTCGGCAATTCGTCAAGCTGCTTGACCCTTGCCAAACTTTGCAGTACTTTCGGAGCAGTCGCTTGGCGACGCCTCGAAACATGAAAATACAGGCACCGTCACTCCCGCTAAAGTGGGAAGGTGGATTCACGTTTGAAGTGCAACACTAGAGGAAGCATAAGCGAAGGCCTCATTGGGGGTCAAGAAGCGAAGGCACTTGCGAGGGGTGTTGTTATAACGTTGGAGGCAGGCGTCGAGTTGCTCCGGGAGTAAGGTGGCCAGGTCGGTTTTGCGGGGGAGGTGGCGGCGCATGCGGCCGATGGCGTTTTCGATACCGCCTTTCTGCCAGGGTTTGTGGGCGTCGCAGAAGAACGTGGGGAGGTTGAGGCGCTGAGTCAGCAGGAAGTGGGCGGCGAACTCGGTGCCGTTATCGAGGGTGAGGGAGAGGCGCAAGGAAGGGGGAAGGGTGTGGAGGAGACGCTGCAGGCTAAGGGCGACGGGGAAGGCGGCTTTGTTGGGCTGACGGCTCAGCCGGAGATGACGGGAAGAACGCTCGTGGAGGACCAGGACGGCCTGACCGTATTTCCTGAAGAGCATGAGGTCGGCTTCGCAGGGGCCGGGCTGAGCGCGATCGGAGGCCTGAAGGGGGCGCTGTTGAATAGGGACGCGGTGGGCGAGGTGGAGGACGGAGCTGCCGCCGCGGCTACCGAGGCGGCCGCGGCGAGACTTGCGGCGGGGGAGGAGACGGTGCCAGTAGTCCTTCTGGGCGGAACGATGATAGATGAAGCGATAGATCGACTCGTGAGAGATGACGGTCTGGCCGCGAGTCCAGCGGAGTCGACCGGCGATCTGCTCCGGAGACCAGCCCTGCAGCAGGTACTGGCGGACGGTGGCGCGGAGCTGGGGAGAGGCCGTGAGTTTGTGGGGCCGGCCCCGTTGGCGGCGCCGCTCGGCGAGGGCTTGGGCACGGAGGGGAGAGTAGCCTCCCGGCCAGGCTTTGGTTTTCAGACTGTTCCGCCGCAGCTCTCGGGCGATGGTGGCAGGGGAGCGTCCCA
>JBOGJZ010000403.1:0-5796 GCA_050745645.1 Terriglobia bacterium
GGCGCGCACATCAGGTAGCCGTGGTCAATCTACTCGCCGAATTGACCGCGGGTTTGTTCTCCCGGGAAAGGCCCACGGTCAGGAATGCACTGGCCGTGGCCATCCGCAGTTCGAAATCCCAAACCCAGACCTCAAGATGATTGCCCTAAAATACCAGAACCGCTTGTAATCTACGTTAATCCGCGATAGTATCCAGCGCATTCTCGATTCGTGGGGGGTCGCATGAAGAGCGTACTTGCAGGGCTTGCTGTTCTGGCGCTTTTATCCGCTTCCGCCGTCTGCGCACAGCACATTCTCACCAACAAAGACGTCGTTGATATGGTCAGCGCGAGACTCAGCGATGCCGTCATCGTCGACGAAATCCATAAATCGCAGTGCAAGTTCTCAACCGCGCCGGATGATCTTATCGCGCTCAAGAAGGCCGGTGTCAGTGATGTGGTGATTGAGGCCATGTCTAATGCAGGCAGCGCCGCTCCGGGTACTCAGCCACCCGCAAATGCCAACGCGCCGGCGGCTTCGGTGGTGGTCCCGGACGGGACGCCCGTCGAGGTTGAGCTCAAGGCCACGGTTTCTTCGGAGGATTTAGAAGAAGGCAGCGTAATAGACTTTACCGTGGTTCATCCCGTAGTGGTTAACGGCGTCACTGTCATTGCCCAGGGCGCACCCGCCACAGCACGCGTTATCAAAGTAAAGAAGGCGCGGCATTGGGGCAGGTCTGGACAGATTTCATGGGCTATGAACCATGCGCTTGCGGTTGACGATAGCCAAATTCCTTTGCGCTTCTCGAAAGAGTCCAAGGGAGGAGGCTCAAGCGGTAAAGTTGCCGCTGCGGTTGTTGTAACCAGCATTGTTTTTTGGCCAGCCGCTCCCGTGTGGGGTCTAAAGAAGGGACATCCCGCTGTGTTACCTGCGGGCAAACGGTTCGATGTTTTTGTGGATGGAAACGCGTCAGTAAAAACAAGCCCGGCAACTGCACAATAGAGAATCGCGCTCAAAGGATGGTCCATGATCGCACTTACAAAGGCGCAGGGTCAAAACGCGGACCCTGCGCTACAAACCTTGCTATAAAAAGCGGACATTTTAACTTGCTAAGAACAGGCTTCGACAGGCGCTAAAATGCATCGGAGGCGCTGCCGGTTCAGCGGCGCGGGGAAATCTCGCTGACCGTCCAGAAGTCAGGGTCTTCATCGCCGAGGCGCCACGCGGCGTAACCGCGCAAGTGATACCGCGATATGAGTTCGAGCTCTCCGCTCAGGCTGCGGCGGTCTTCGTAGTAGATCGTGCGAAGCGCGCCGCCTGCGCGGTACTGAACCCAGGGTTCATTCCACTGCGCGTTCCATCTCGGCTCAAGATGATACCTGGTCAGAATCTGATTGACATCCAGGAAGCTCACGCTCTGCGCGTCATACTTTCCAGCAGCGTCAATCCACTCGCGCCCGTAAAGCGGAATGCCCAGCAGGATTTTGCGGCTTGAAATACGCGACGTGGCGTACGCGAGAGCGCGATCAACCCAGCTCAGCCCCGCAATCGGGCCGGGAGGATCATTCCGGCCGGAATGATCGTAGGCCATTACGGTGACGAAATCCGCTTCCCGTCCGAGTTCATGGTAGTCATACGCGGCGGCCCAGGTTGCAAGACTCGTCCCGCCCGGCCGCGAGCCGCCGTGAGTGCTTGAACGTGGCTCGGAAAAGCGCGGCGCCAAGGCAACGCTCAAAAGCCTGTGCTCGCGATGGAGCGCTACGGCTAATTTGTGCACGAACCTGCTGTACAGCCTCCGGTCTGCCGGATCGATATTTTCGAAGTCAATTTGAACCCCGGTCACGGAGTCGAGCCGGGCGATGCGCGCGACATCGATCACCGCCCTGCGCCTCGCCGAGGCGTTTCTGAGCACGGAATGAACCGTGGCTCGGTTGAAAGCGCGATTGAAAACCAGCGGCATGACGCGCAGGCGGTTCTCGCGGATGACGGGCTGGATGCGCGGCGGCAGGGCTCCGTGCACGGAGCCGCCGGAGTCAATCCAGAAAGATTGTGGCGCCAGCACGTCGATGTCCCGAGCGTGTTTCTGAAAGGACGCGAAACCGCGCGCGTCATCCACGTAATAGTAAAAACGCATGAGCTGGCTTCTCTTGATCTGCAACGAGTGGCGCGCCGGCGGACTCGCTCGGGCGCCTGAAACTGCTGCGCTGACGACCATCAGCAAGAGCGGCAGTCTCAGTCGAATTCGTGAATACCTCTTCATGCGCGCGTCCAGGAGTTCCAAAGGAAGTAAGCGGGTATGCCGCTGGCAATCAGCGCCAGACACCAGAGAGCGTCGGCTCGCTGGAACACAAATGCGTTTGCCAGAAGCAGCACGGCAAGCGCGACAAAGACGATAGGCGTCACCGGATAGCCCCACGTCTTATAGGGCCGGACCAATCGCGGCTCCTTGCGGCGCAGCACCAGGATGCCGGCTGTCACCAAGGCGTAGAAGACCCATTCAGAATATATGGCCTTGGTGAAGAGCGATTCGTAGCCGCCGCTCAAGGCCATCACACCGGCGATAACGGCCTGGGCGGCTATCGCCGCGGCGGGAGTATGAAAACGCGGGTGTACCGCGGCGAGTGACTGCGGAAACAGGCGGTCGCGCGCCTGCGCGTAAGGAATCCGGGATCCGGCCAGAATGGAACCATTCAGCGTGGCAAAGGTTGAAATGAGCACTCCTACCGCTATAAACGCTCCTCCAGCGCCGCCGAGCAGATGCCTGGCCGCGTCCGCCGCCACGGTTTTAGTGCCCGCGACGGCGCTGGGAGTTAGCACGTGAAAATAGGCGACGTTCACCACAAGATAGACCACGAGAACCACGATACCGCCGCCGATTAAGGCCAGAGGGATGTTGCGTTGGGGGTTTTCAACTTCTCCGGCGACCATGCTGAGGTTGTTCCAGCCGTCATAGGCCCACAGCGCGGAGATTGTAGCGATGCCGAGGCCGGCCATACCTCCGGCGCCGGAGTGGAACGGGAGCGCGCTTCGAAAATTTGACCAGGAACCGTGACCGAAAGCCAGTCCCAGAACGATGAGCGCTGCGAGCACGGCCAGCTTAGCCGCCGTGAAGGTGGTCTGAATCGTGCCGCTCCGCCGCACGCCCAGCACGTTCAGTGCTGAGATTAGAACGATGAGTCCTGCCGATCCAATCTGAATGCCGGTGAGCCGCAGTGTGAAGGCGTGACCCGCCAGCAGCCCCGGTCTGCTCCATAAGACGTGGGAGAGGGTCGGGAAAAAATAGGCCAGGTAAAGCAAAAATCCGGTCGCGATAGCAGCAATGGAAGCTGTCTTGGCTACGATGAACTGCGTCCACCCGTATAGGAAGCCCATGCCGGGCCCGTAGGCGCGGTGCAGGTAAACGTATTCGCCGCCCGCCTGGGGTAGCGCCGCGCCGAGCTCGGCGTATCCGAGCGCTCCGAAAAGGCTGAGCACCCCGGCAATCGCCCAAACGCCGAGGACGCGCAGCGGCGTGCCGACGTGCTGCAACATGATGCCTGGAACCACGAAGATGGCGGTGCCGATCATCGTGCCTGCGGCCACCGAGGCTGCTCCATACAGGCCTAGCCCTTGGACCAACTCGCTTTTCCCGGTCATGAGGTTCCGTGTTTCATGTTTGGCTTTTGAACGGTTGCCAGCTACAAGACTGATACCGCAGTATAGGATATGTATCTTAGGAAGCCTTTAAAAAGAGTATGGGACCATTTTCTGAAGCTGAAGCGCCGGAAGAGTTGCTAGGAGCCAGTTATCTGGGCGGCAACCGGTGCGGATTCTTACTATGGGCTCCTCGTGCCGCCGGGGTTGAAGTCCATTTGGTAGGTCCGCCAGAGCGGTTCGTTCCGCTGCGGAGCCGGCCTGAAGGTTACCACTCCGCTTTGATCGAGAACGTGGCGCCTGGCGCGCGGTATTTTTATCGCCTCGATGGCGCGAAGGAGCGGCCCGACCCGGTGTCCCATTCTCAGCCGGAGGGAGTTCATGGCCCATCGGAGGTGGTGGACCCGATCTTTGGCTGGCACGACGCCACGTGGCATGGTCTTCCTCTGCGAGACTACATTATTTACGAGCTGCACTTGGGGACGTTTACTGCGGCGGGTACGTTAGACGCAGCCGGGGGCCGGCTCGAAGCTCTCCGGGATCTGGGCATAACAGCGGTCGAGCTGATGCCTGTCGCGCAATTTCCCGGCCCCCGGAACTGGGGCTATGACGGCGTTTATCCTTTCGCCGTCCAGGATTCTTATGGCGGGCCGCGCGCTCTCAAACGATTTATTGATGCGTGCCACTCTCTTGGCATGGCTGTGATTTTGGACGTGATTTACAATCACCTCGGACCGGAGGGGAACTATCTGGCTGATTTCGCGCCCTATTTTACTGACCGGCACCACACTCCCTGGGGGGCGGCTGTAAATCTGGACGGCCCCGAAAGCGATGAGGTTCGGAGGTTCTTCGTTGAAAACGCGGTTCGTTGGATAGCCGAGTTCCACTTCGATGCTTTGCGGCTGGACGCCATTCATGCGATTGTGGACCTTTCCGCTTTTCCATTCCTGGAAGAACTCGGCGAGACAATACACCGGCTGGCCGAGCGCCTGAACCGCCGGGTTTACGTGATCGCGGAAAGTGATCTTGGGGACAGCCGCGTTGTCAAGATTCGCGAACTGGGCGGCTATGGTCTGGACGCCCAATGGAACGATGACTTTCATCACGCTTTACATGCTCTGCTGACCGGGGACAGCAACGGGTACTATCAAGACTTTGGCAAGGTGAGCCAGCTTGCCGAGGCGTTCCGCGCCGGCTACGTCTATCAGGGTCAGTACTCGGAATTCCGACGACGGCGCCATGGCAACTCAACTCATGATCTTTCTGCCCAGCAGTTCGTGGTTTTCGCGCAGAATCATGACCAGGTGGGAAACCGGCTCTCCGGCGATCGCCTTACGCAGCTTGTTTCGGGTGAGCAACTCAAAGTCGCAGCCAGCGCGGTCCTGCTCTCGCCGTTCATTCCACTCCTGTTCATGGGGGAAGAATACGGGGAGACCGCACCCTTTCAATTTTTTGTGAGTTATGCAGATCAGAGCGTCATCGAAGCGACGCGGCGCGGGCGGCAGGACGAATTCGCCGGTTTTCGTTGGCAAGGTGACGTGCCTGATCCGCAGGACGAAGAGACATTCCTCCGCTCAAAACTTCATCCGGAAACAGGAAATCGCACCCTGACGGAGTATTACCGGGAATTGATCCGGCTGCGCAAGACCTATCCTGCGCTGAGGCGGCTCAGCAAGAAGGATATAGACGTCAGGAACTGGGAAAAGGAGCGGGTGTTGGTGGTTCGCCGTTGGGATGGGTTCTCCGAGGCGGTTCTTATCCTCAGCTTTGGACCTGAAACCGTTTCAGTGGTGTTTTCCCTGCCTCCAGGCGTCTGGCGGAAAGCGCTCGATTCCAAAAACGCAAAGTGGGATGGCCCCGGAAGCTCAGTCGCGGAGCAGTTAGAATCAAGCGGAAGCGTGACGGTGGCGATCCCGCCCCACGCCGCGTTGTTGTTCTTCCACTGGTGAAATCAACTCATGCCCCTGTTCCGCATTCCATCAGCAACGTACCGGATACAATTTCACCTCGGATTTCGCTTTGCCGATGCCCGGGATTTAATTCCATATCTGCATGAGCTCGGCATTTCTGACCTCTATGGATCTCCCCGGTTCAAAGCCCGGCGGGGCAGCTCCCATGGCTATGATGTCGCCGACCCCCTCCGGATTAACTCTGAGCTCGGCTCCGAGAAGGAATTCGACGAGA
>JBOGJZ010000404.1:0-10163 GCA_050745645.1 Terriglobia bacterium
TTTGAGCTACGCCGGTAGGGCGAGTTCTGATAAATTAGTCCTCTCATGCGATCCCGGGTCAGGGTTCTCGCCGCCTTTCCGCTCGTTTTCGCAGGCTTAGTGGCCTTGCACGTTTCTGTTCTCCGCCTCCCCTATTTCTGGGACGAAGCCGGTTACTACGTCCCCGCCGCTCTCGATTTCTATCGCCATGGCCGCCTGATTCCACGCCTTACGCAGCCCGTCGGCCACACGCCGCTCGTTTCGGTTTATCTCGCCGCGGCTTGGCGGCTCTTTACGTTTTCGGAGTTGGTCACGCGGACGGCGATGCTTGCCTTGGCCGCTGCCACGGTGCTCACGACGTACGTACTCGGCCGGCGCGTGGCTGGCCGCGAAACCGGCGTGTGGAGCGCTCTGCTCCTGGCTATCTCCCCGCTCTTCTTCGCTCAAAGCTCGCTTGTCTTTGCGGACCTGGCGGCAGCATGTTTTACCACGCTGGCGATTCTCTTCATCCTGGACCGGCGGCCGGTATGGTTCATGCTGGCCGCCTCGTTGGCCGTTCTCAGCAAGGAAACGGCCGTCGTCATGCTGCCGGTCGTCTGGATTTTTGCGGCGTGGCGGCGAAAGGAATGGCGTCCCTCGATATGGGCTGCGCTTCTTGCGCCCGTGGTTCCGTTAATCATCTGGACCTTCTATTACCACTCCGCAACCGGCTATTGGACTGGGAACTCCGGATACTTGCAATATAATTTGTATTCAAGCCTGACTCCGTTGCACATTTGCCGGAGTCTGCTGGCGCGGCTGGCAGAGATTTTCTTTCAGGGTTTCAATTGGCTGCTGGTGGGCGCGGCTATCGCAGGCGCCGTGTGGACCAAGCGGCGTTCGCGGCAGCGCCGCCTCATGGAATTCGCGGCTGGCAGCATCGTCTGGTCAGACTTCGTGTTTATCACCGCCGGCCTGATGATCGTCTACGTGGCGATGTTGAGCCTGGTCGGTGGAGCGGTTTTGCCGCGCTACATGCTGCCGGTATTTCCGGTGTTCTTCATTCTCGCCGTCCATGGCGTCTGGCGTCTACCCGTCGCGCCCGCCCGAATTGCGTGTGTTATTATAGCCGCGGCGTTCGTCGGCGCATGGTTCATCAACCCGCCGTATCCGTTTCCTTACGAGGATAACCTTGCCTACACTGACTACGTCCGTCTTCATCAGCGGGCGGCAAAGTATTTAGAATCGCTTCCCGGCTCACCGGTGATACTCACGGCCTGGCCTGCCACAGATGAGCTCCGCAGGCCGTTTCTCGGTTACGTTAATCGCCCATTGCGAGTGGCAGCGGTGAATGATTTTGAGCCAGATGCGTTTCGGGATCCTCCTCGCTTTCAGGTTTTCTTTCTCTATTCGCGCAAGTGGGATCCATCCCACAACCTCATGACGCTTTGTAAGCCCTTACGGAAGGATCTCGAGCATCTCTTTCAGTATGAGCCGCCGGCGGCGCCGGGCGAGCTCAAGCAATCGTTCCATCTGAAACTGTTAAGACAATTTCACCGCCGTGGCCAGTGGGTGCGGATTTATTCCGCGCCCATTGGCTAATTGCGCAGCACTATCAGGATTACACAATTGAGCGGCCCTAATTAGCATCGTTACATTGTGCAGCCCTTAATAGTTCGACTCCAGGTGCAGAAGATATGCCATTCCTAGCCGGCAATCTCATCCGTGTGGTATTGCTCCTGGCGCTCGCCTTTTTTTTGGGCTCACTTTTGCTTGTCGCCGCCGCCATGGCCAGGCGTTTCAAACGAGAGAGAGACTTCAAGGTTCTCGATGCCTTCAGGGAAAGATCCCATTCAGTTCTGGAAGGTCTCTCGGCTGGCGCGCTGGAATACGGAAGTGGTCTTGAGCAGTTTCATGAAATCATGGCCGCATGCGGCGTGCAGGACGTTGAGAGCATCCTCGTGGAGCGCCTTGCCCAGCCCCGTTACGCGCCGGTGGCCGGCAGGCTGCTCGGAGACCTTGGCATGATCGAATCCTGGCAACACCGTGCCGGCGCGGCGGTGAGACCTATGGGTGGACGCGCGGCCTTACCTTTATTCGCGTGGGGAGCGCGGTTTTATCATCGGGCGCGAGATGTGCAGAAATTGGGCCGTCTCGTGGACCAACAGAGTTGGCGGCTGCTTGTCAAGGCGTTGGACGATCCACACGAAGACGTTCGGGAAGCAGCAGTGAGATCGTTGGCGGCCATTCGCGTACCGCAAAGTTTCCCTGTGCTCGTCAAGCAGTTACAGGACAGCTTGGCTTTGCCCACTCCAGTTCTTTCGAGCCGCATCCTCCGGCTCGCTCTAGGCCAGTTTCCCCTTGAACTGGCGGATCAGCTTCGACCACTCCTCGAGAACTCTAGTTTCCAGGCGCAGCTCGCGGGCGCGCAGGCGCTTCGTGAAATGCTCACGAACCATTCCACCGACCACTCAGGTTCCGAGAATCTCAGCGCCGGGCTCTCCGATCTAATCTGGAAGAAGCTTGCTAGTGTCGATAGTCCGGATGTACGAGCCGTTGCCGCCGACCTGATGGCCTTCATGGGGGATGAGGAAAGCGGGACCAAGCTGATCCACTCAGCCGGCGACAAGGAGTGGTTCGTGCGCCTGCATGCAGTGCGGGCTCTCGGCAAGCGAAAAAATCCAGCGCATCGATCCGTCGTCGCTGACCATTTGACCGACCCGCATTGGCGCGTGCGAGAAGCCGCCGCGCTGGCGTTGGCGGCCGCGGGCTCTGAGGGAGCAAGCGAGCTGCTCAGGGTTTTTGCGGCCACAGAGGACACCTATGCCCGTGAGCAGATTGCTGAAGCCCTCGTGACCTCCGGCCTTATGGACGAACTCGCGCGCCGATGCTCTGGTGAAGGCGCTTTGCCGGAGCGCGAGGCTCTGCTCGAGGTCGTGAGAATGGGCAAAACGGCTTGCCTGGAATCATGGCTGCGCCATCAGCCGGCAACGCAGCGAGAGAAATTTCTGGCAACGCTTCGCTGCTGCAATGACTCGCTGGTTCAGAAATGGATAGACGCGGTGGCAGGATGATACCATGAAGCTCTTATTACGATGCAAGGCGACCGGACTTGTCCAAAATGCGGTCAATTGATCCCGCGCGGAACGGCGGACTGCCCGCTCTGCGTCAATCCCGTCCTGTTCAACCTGCGCCGCGAGACGCTGCTGCTGTTTAGCTTGCTTGGCATGGGCGTGCTGTTCGTCGCGACCATGTTCCTGGTGAGATCTTATCACGTGCAAGAGAGGGCGCTTGGCGGGCACTGGTACACCCGCGGCGAGGCAGATTTGAAAACTGGGCGCCCTAAGGCGGCTCTCTCGGACTTTCGCACCGCCCTGTATCACGCGAGCGGCAACTCTATCTATCAGCTCCGCTTAGCCCAGGCGCTCATCGATTCCGGCCAATTGGATGAGGCCCGCGTGTATCTGAGCAGGCTTTGGCAAGTGAATCCTGCCGACGGAGAGGTCAACCTGGAACTGGCACAGCTCGCGATGCGGGCGGGCGACATTCCGCAGGTCATCAACTATTATCACAATGCCATTGACGGCGTTTGGCCGTCCGGCTCTGGCCAGCGGCGGCTGCAGCTAAGGCAGCAGCTCTCCGAGTACTTGATCGATCACAACCAGAGAAGCGAAGCGATAGCCGAGCTCATGGCTCTCTCCGCTCAAACCCCCAATGATGCAGCCTTGAAAACGCGCGTGGCCGATCTCTTTCTGAAAGCGCAGGATTACGATGCTGCGCTCAAAGAATTTCGGCGCTCGCTGCAGATCAATTCGAGGCAGGCAGCGGCCTGGAAAGGGGCAGGACAAGCTGCGTTTTTGTCCGGAAGTTACCGGGAAGCACGTGACTATTTCATCCGCGCCTTGCGGCTGTCGCCCCGGGATACGGAAACGGCGAAGATGCTGGAAACGACAGGGTATATTCTGCAGGTTAATCCTTTTGACCGCCATGTGTCTGTTGCTGCGCGGCGGCGGCGGGTAGTTGCGGCTTTTGGGCTTGCGCTCAGCCGGCTACAGGGATGCGCCAAGACCCTGGCGCAAACCCTGCCAGGGCCTCAACCGCCCTCACCGCAGACCGATCTCCAGCAAGCCTACGCTGGATTGATGAAGATGAAGCCGCAGATTACGGAAGTCAGCCTGCGTCGCGATCCTGATCTGGTGGACTTCGCGATGAACCTCGTATTCCACATTGAGCAGATCACGGCACAGCAGTGCGGGCCTCCGAAAGGACCTGACCTGGCGCTGTTATTGCTCGCGAATCGGAACGGAGGTTCCTGAGCGTGGAAGACCGAGAAGCGGCGCCCGCAGTGCCGCCGGAGGCACAGGCCAGTCACGAAAAAGCGGCTCCGGCTTCTGTGGGCGCTCTGCCCTCTGACGGACGCCTGGCAGCTTCTCTCCGAACCGCAGGTACGCGCGTGATCCAGACGCTGGCCCTGCGCGAGGGAAATCTTTTTCTTCTTCTAGCCATCGTGATCGGGCTGGCCTCCGGTCTGCTCGTTGTCTGCTTTCGGATCACGATCCAATGGATTCATCTATGGCTGTTCGGGTCTGGGTTGACCGCTACGCCCTATCGGACGCTCCTTGTCCCCGCTGTGAGCGGGATCGCTATCGGGGCCCTGGTGATGCTCGTATTCCGCCAGGTGCGGGGCAGCGGCGTCAACCAAACCAAGGCCGCCGTTTACATCTACGACGGCTATATTCCATTCCGCACGGTGATTGGCAAGTTCTTGGTGTGTGCGCTGGCGATCGGCAGCGGGCAATCGCTTGGCCCCGAAGACCCTTCGCTGCAGATTGGCGCAGGACTCGCCTCGGCGATCGGGCGGCATCTCCACCTCTCCCGCGAAAAAATTCGCATGATCGCCCCCGTGGGCGCGGCCGCAGGTCTTGCCGCTGCGTTTAACGCGCCCATCTCAGCAATGGTCTTCGTTCTCGAGGAAGTGATTGGGCAATGGAGCGCCGGCGTGCTCGGCGCGATCATTCTGGCTGCCGTTTCAAGCGTGGTGGTGCTGCGCGGCTTCCTTG
This sequence comes from Terriglobia bacterium, assembly GCA_050745645.1. Taxonomy (GTDB): domain Bacteria; phylum Acidobacteriota; class Terriglobia; order UBA7540; family UBA7540; genus RH2-MAG17b. Next base: position 5,019 of record JBOGJZ010000404.1, read on the forward strand.
GCGCTGAGCCGTTGTTTTCCATTCCTACCTACCGCCTTGCCCATCCGGCCGAATTTCTGGCTTATGCCGTGCTCGGCGTAGTCGGGGGATTCTCTTCGCTCTGCTTCATGAAGCTCATTGCTGTGTTCCGGCCGCGGCTTAAAGCTCTCCCACCCTGGACGCAGTACATGCAGCCTGCCGCCGCCGGGCTGATCGTGGGCGTCATTGGATTGAGATTTCCCGAAGTGATGGGGGCTGGATACTACTATATTGGCCAGGCAATGCGAGGCGGCTATGTGTGGCACATTCTGGCGTTGCTCGCGATTTTTAAAATACTGGCGACCACGGTTTCATTTACCAGCGGCACGCCCGGCGGCATGTTTGCTCCGACGATGTTCGTCGGCGCAATGATCGGCGGCGCTGTAGGCGGCGTCGAGCACCATTTCTTCCCGCAGTTGACGGTTTCAGTGGGCGCGTACGCATTGGTGGGCATCGGCACGTTGTTCGCCGGTTTTCTGCGCGTCCCAATGACGTCGGTGTTCATGGTGCTGGAAGTCAGCGGTAACTACTCCATTATTTTGCCGGTGATGGTGTCGAATACTATCGCCTATCTTATCTCCCGGCGGTACGCCAAAGTCGCGTTATTCGACATGCTTTCCCAGCAGGATGGCGTTGACTTGCCTTCCATGGAAGAACAGCGCGAGGAGGCATTGCTTCGGGTGGAAGACGCCATGCAGCTCGCGGGCGGTCCTATTTTGCATAATGAAGATACTTTCGCTGAAGCCCTCAAGAAAACCAGCGGCCTTCCGGAGCAACACTTTCTGGTAAATCAGGGGAGCCGGGGATGGAGCGCTGTAACCCGGGAGATGCTGCAGTGGCAGACTGACGAAGGCAAAGGCGATGAATCTTTAGCTAGTCTGCCTGCGGATGCCCGGCTGCCTTGGCTGCACCCAGACCAGGCGCTTGACGTGGCGCTGCGAATGATCGGGGACCGGCCGCTATTGCCTGTGGTCAACCGCGCCGATCCGGGCAAAATCGAGGGCGTGATCACCTTGCAAGACATTCTTAACTCCTACCGCAAGAAACTGGCGGCATCCGGACGCCCCGCTCCGGGTTAAGCGCGGCCTGAGAAATTCCCGCAATGAGAACGGGAGGGTACGGTCATTTAGATTCCCCACTCGCGCTGCGCGGAAAAGGAACGTTGTAAAATCAAACCATGCGTATTCGTTTGTTGTTAATTGCATCCCTCATCGCAGCGACTACGATTGTTTCTTACCTATTCGCCCTATATCAGGTGCGGGCGCAAAAACGCACTTTGCAGCAGGAGGCGGCTGCGCGGTCCGAGTTACTGGCCGAGAGCCTGGACGTCAGCGTAGAGCCTTCGGCGGAGTTCGGATCGCGGCGGGAGCTGAAGAAGCTCGTGAAGGGTTTCGGCAAGCGGGAGCGTTTGGCGGGTGTGATGATTTACGACGACCGCGGTAAAGTCATCGCCAGTAATTCGTCCCAACTGCTCCAACAATTTAACAGCGTTCCGGCCGCTGTCGATCAGGCGATCGCAAGAAACTCAGGCGCAGGCGGTTTCTTCACTTTAGAAAACAAGTACATATGCGTTTATGCGCTGCCTCTTCACAGTAAGCAGGGTTTGGATGGCGCTTTGGCCGTTTTCACCGACGCCAGCTATATCTCTGCGGAGAGCTCTGCGATGTGGCGGCAGACCTTCGTCCACATCCTGGTAGAGACGTTCCTGGTGGTATTGATTACGCTGCTCGTGATCCATTGGGCCATGGTCGGCCGCATCACGAAGATGGCGCAGTGGATGCAGCAGATGCGCGCCGGCAAGGCCACGGGGCCGCCCTCAGTTCAGGAAAACATGTTTAAGCCGCTCGCTCAGGAGGTCACGCACCTTGCGCGTAGCCTGGTTGCGGCGCGCGCCGCGGCGGAAGAGGAGGCCCGCCTGCGAGCGGCCGGTGACTCCGCCTGGACGGCTGAACGCTTGCGCATCCTCGTGCGCAGTAAACTCGAGGACCGGCGGTTGCTGGCTGTTTCCAATCGCGAGCCTTATGAGCACATACACCACGGCAAGGATATTGATTGCATCGTTCCGGCGAGCGGTCTCGTGACGGCATTGGAGCCGGTCTTGAGAGCCTGTGACGGCACATGGATCGCCTACGGCGCTGGGGATGCTGATCGCGAGACAGCGGACGAGCACGACCGGCTCAGGGTACCGCCGGCGGACCCCCATTACACACTCCGCCGCGTCTGGCTGAGCAAAGAGGAGGTCGAGGGATACTATTACGGCTTCGCGAACGAGGGCTTGTGGCCGCTCTGCCATATCGCGCACACGCGCCCAACGTTCCGCTCTGAGGACTGGGCGCACTACCAGAAGGTCAACTGGAAATTTGCGCGCGCCGCGGTCGAGGAGATGCAGGGAGAGGATCGCCCCGTCGTTCTGGTGCAGGACTACCATTTTGCCTTGCTGCCGCGCCTGATTAAGCAAGACTTTCCGGCCTGCCGCGTGGCGATCTTCTGGCACATCCCATGGCCCAACCCGGAAGCGTTCGGCATTTGCCCGTGGCAGCGGGAGCTGCTGGAAGGGCTGCTTGGCGCGGATTTGATCGGGTTCCACATTCAATCGCACTGTAATAACTTCCTGGAGACTGTGGACCACGCTCTTGAGTCGCGTATTGATTGGGAGCGATTCGCTGTGAATCGCCGGGGCCACATCACACTCGTGCGGCCGTTTCCCATCAGCGTGGATTTCCATGAAAAAGGAGAGAACTCAGAATCGCCGGGCAGCCAAAGCGCCTCCCCTCCGGATCGCAATGCCCTTTTCCGGGAGCTTGGAGTGGAGGCCGCATTCATGGGCGTTGGCGTGGACCGGGTCGATTACACAAAAGGAATTCTCGAGCGGTTCCGCGGCATCGAGCGCTTCATGGAAAAGTATCCGTCTTACCGGGACAAGTTCACTTTCGTGCAGATTGGCGCTCCGAGCCGCACCCACATCAAGCGGTACCATGATTTACTGGCGGATGTCGAGGCGGAAGCAGACCGCATCAACTGGAGATTTCAGACCGCCACTTGGAGGCCCATCGTCTTTCTGAAGCGCCATCACAGTCACGCCGAGATTGAGTGCTATTACAAGGCCGCCCATCTCTGCTTGGTAACTTCATTGCACGATGGCATGAATCTTGTGTCAAAGGAATTTATCGCCGCGAGAGACGACGATCAAGGCGTGCTGATATTGAGCGGTTTCACCGGCGCCTCACGGGAGCTTCGAGACGCGCTGATCGTCAACCCTTATGACACCGAGCAGATGGCGAGCGCCATCTACTATGCGCTTGAAATGAATCCGGAAGAGCGGTCTGCCCGCATGCGACGCATGAGAGGCGTGGTGAGAGATCACAACATTTACCGCTGGGCGGCCACTTTGATCTCTGAGGTCGCTGAAATGCGCCCCGAAAAACTGGAAAACAATCCGGTCATCCTGGGGTTGCATAACCGAAACATGTGACCTATGCCCGGCCGGCGTCACCCCCTCCGGTTTGCATGACGCTTGGGATCTACATGCGGCCATCGATGCAACCCACCACACGCCGTCACGCCCGGCCGCTGTTTGATTGCTGGAGAGCCGTGGAGGCGCGCATTCGCCGCGCAGAGCGGGTGCTGCTCCTGTTGGATTTTGATGGAACACTCGTAGGCTTCAAGAGAAATCCGGAAGAAGTGAAGCTTGACGCCGCCACGCGCCGCCTGCTTGCGAACCTTGCGCGCCACCCGCGCGTGACCTTGGGTTTCGTGAGTGGACGGCGGAGGGCAGACCTGAAGCGGCGGATAGGAGTTCGCAACGCCTGCTACTATGGGCTTCATGGCTGGGAAAGCCATCCGGGAATGCGTTTAGACGGCGCATCACGCAAGCTGCTCGCGGCTGCACGCGGCGAGCTCGCCGCCAAGGTCGAAGGCGAGCCCGGCGTGTGGCTGGAGGACAAACAGGCGAGCTTCGTCCTGCACTACCGGGAATCCCCCCCGAGGGCGGCGCTGCGGGCACAGGCTGCGTCGCGCGCCGTAGTTCGCCGTTTTGCTCCATGCATTCGCAGCCTTTCTGGAAAAAAGATCGTGGAATTGCTGCCTGCCGGCCTGCCGGGAAAGGGCGAGGCCGTTGCGAGCGTGGTCAACGGACGCGGCCGCGGCGCGCTCGCCATTTACGCCGGCGATGATACGACGGATGAATCAGCCTTTGCGGTTCTCAAGCGGGGTATAACCATCCGCGTGGGAAGCTACGCAAAGACGCAGGCCCGCTATCGTGTGCGTGATCCGCGCGAATTGATTCTCTTCCTTGACCGGCTCGCGGATTTGCTCTCACGCTTCCCGGACTCGCCTTGAGGGGATTTTGCGCGAAATTACAAGCTCTTCAAACCCCGCCGTTAAGTTGTACCGCAATGCATTAAAGGAAGGCCGCACACGTGAAGGGTGGCTGGCTGTCGAGGGTCCGCTGCTTTTCGAGGAAGCGCTCAACGCAGCAAGCTCCGAGCCTGCTCCCAATAAGTTGGTTTGCAAGAGCGCGGTTCGCAGCGTGGTGGTGACGCCGGAAGCGGCGGCAAAATTCGCGATGCTTTTGGAACGGCTACCTCGCGAGGCCGAGCGGATCGAGATTAGCGGCCGGTTGTTTTCCACTATCGCTCAGACGGTCAATCCGCAGGGCATTGCCGCCCTGGTTGAAGTCCAACCGCCGCCGCTGGATGCTTTGCTCGGCCTTCCCGCCGCCCTATTGCCGGTAGCATGCGGGCTGCAAGACCCTGGAAACCTGGGAACTATCCTGCGCGCGGCGGAAGCATTTGGGGCAACGGGAGTCATTTGCCTGAAGTCCACAGTGAGCCCCGCAAACCCGAAGGTCTTGCGCGCCTGCGGCGGCGCTGTTTTCCGGCTGCCCGTGTTCGCCGGCGTGGAGCCTGGACCAATTTTTGAGCAGATGCGGCGCAAGGGGGTGCGCATTATCGCCGCGGACCGAGAAAGTCCGCTGCGAATCCACGAGGCGGACCTTTCAGGAGCGCTGGCATTTCTGATCGGCAACGAAGCGGGTGGCCTAGGCGAAGAAATTAGGCGAAGCGCCGACGTGCGACTGAGTATTCCGATGCTGGCGGAAATCAATTCGATCAATGCAGCAATGGCGGC
>JBOGJZ010000405.1:0-1675 GCA_050745645.1 Terriglobia bacterium
GTTGATTTCGAAACTTCATCGGGCAGGAACTTCAGTGCGAAGCTGGGCATGTAGCGCATCTATAATGGCGGGGTGGCGCAGATGCGGCGCACTCTGCCGTGTCTGCGGTCTTTCCTGCCGCCGCAGAGTTTCAGAAACTCTGTGCTACCCACTCCACCGCAATCGGGAATCGGGCGGGTGGCGCAGGCGCGGCGCTGTTTGCCGTGTCTGCAATCAGGGAAGGTGATCCATTGCCGGGACCGATGCGTCCTGAAGATGATAATATCTGAAACTCGACCATGCCCACTGTTCAGGATACTCGACGAGCCTTCTTCTTACGGGATTGGCATGCATGTAATCCAGTTTTTCGAGAATTTTTGTTTGGCTCCAGATATTCATATCATAGAAACGCCTCTGCCGGACGCGGTGTGTAGCGGCAGAGTAAACCGTCGCCGGCAGACGCAACCGGTTAAGCATCCGCCTACGCCAGGGTTGAGCTTGTGTTCTCGAAGGGTTTCCAGCACCTTCACGGCGGTGCGAACTTTCAAGGATTGCTAAATGGCCGAAGGGGTTCGGCTCAGCGAAGGGCCAATGTTCCTCGTATTGCTGCTCCGCATCGTGTTCCTCGCTCATGCTTCCTGAAGCGGAGCGACTCGGCTCAGGACGACAGATCATCAGTTTCTTTTGGTTACGCCGCGGCGCAGGATTGACAGCCGCTCGAACGATGAGACCATACTCAGACACGCTCTTGGACTATTTCCATCACCCCAGAAATGCGGGCGAGATTGAGCAGCCAACCGCCGTGGTTGAAGCTGCTAATCCGGTCTGCGGCGACACGCTCAAGCTGTGGGCGAAGGCGCAAGACGGCATCCTCGTCCAGGTGCGCTTTAAGGCCGCCGGGTGTGTTCCGGCGCTCGCCTGCGGCTCGTGGCTGGCGGAACGTCTGGAAACAAAGAGAGTCAGTGATCTCTCGCCTCTGGCCCCGGCTGAGTTTGAAGAAGCCCTTGGAGGCTTGCCGCAGGCATCACACCACGCGGCAGTCCTGGCCGCTGAAGTCATGCATCGTCTCCTGGAAGCTCTGGCGAAAGCGGCGCAGTAGCGGGCCGCGAGCAGTTTGTGTTATCCACATCGCCGCTTGGCGGGAGGCAGCATCCGGCGGCGCAAGTGTCCAGGGCGGGTCCCATACGGCCGAGAGATCTCCTCGGTCGGCCTTCCTCAACTCGTTCCAGAATTAGCTCGCGAATCATGGCGACAAAATCCGGATGCGAACCCACAGTCGCAGCCCTTACCATACGGATGCCTAGTTCATCGCACAACGCCTTAGCCTCCGTGTCCAGGTCGTAAAGAACTTCGATGTGGTCGGAAAGAAATCCGGCGGGGGCGATCACCACGCTGGAAATTCCGCGGGCAGGAAGGCTGCGCAAGGAATCGAGGATATCCGGTTCCAGCCAGGGGCGTGAAGTAGGCCCGCTACGGCTTTGGTAGACCACGGGGTCGCCGCTTCTTCCAAGAGCGCTGGAAATCAGCGTGCAAGTTTCCTGCAACTCGCTGACGTAGCGGGAGTGACGGGCCATAGAGACTGGAATGCTGTGCGCGGTGTAAATTAAGTGCGCCGTATGTTTTTGCTCACCAGAGATTTTTGCCAGGGCGTCAGAAACGCGAGCGGCCTGAGCGGAGATAAACCCGGGATGGTTGT
>JBOGJZ010000406.1:0-2354 GCA_050745645.1 Terriglobia bacterium
GACGATGGCCTTGGCGCGCTGCGCAGGATCGGCCGATTTAAAGATCCCCGAGCCCACGAAGGTCGCCTCCGCTCCGAGTTGCATCACGAGCGCCGCATCGGCGGGCGTTGCGATGCCGCCGGCGGAAAAGTTCGGAACTGGGAGCTTCCCGTACTGCGCCACCCATTTCACCAGATCAAGCGGCGCGCCCAGTTCTTTCGCCTTGGCCATCAGCTCTTCCTCGCGCAGCATGGTGATATGGCGCATTTCGCCGGTGATTGCCCGCAGGTGGCGCACCGCTTCCACGATGTTGCCCGATCCGGCCTCGCCCTTGGTGCGGATCATCGCTGCACCCTCGCCGATGCGCCGCAGCGCCTCGCCCAGGTTACGCGCCCCGCAGACAAAGGGAACTTTATACGGCCATTTGTGGATGTGGTGTTCCTCGTCGGCGGGCGTCAGCACTTCGCTCTCATCGATGTAATCCACTCCAACCGCTTCAAGCACTTGCGCCTCGGCAAAGTGGCCGATACGGGCTTTAGCCATCACAGGAATCGTGACCGCGCTCATGATCTCCTTGATGATCTTCACTGAAGCCATCCGTGCTACGCCGCCTTCTTTGCGGATGTCCGCTGGCACGCGCTCAAGCGCCATCACCGCTACCGCACCCGCTTCTTCGGCGATCTTCGCCTGCTCGGACGTGGTTACGTCCATGATGACGCCGCCCTTCAGCATCTCGGCGAGCCCCGTCTTCAGCTTCATCGACTGATCGATTTCCCACATCGCTTCCTCCTCGAATCCTTACGGAAACACAGCAGCTTCTATCATAAAGGCGAATGCCGGAACTGACAAACACACCGCCGGACGCCGGGCGCTTTTTTTGTTCGACAGCCCCGAACTGGTAGACGCCACGGCGCGGCTCGTGTTCCGCGGGCTTTTCTTTTTTCAGGTCTGGGCTCGTCAACGAATCCTGAACGGAAAAAATCGTAGATTGAGTGAAAATAACAAGCGAACCTTTTCCTCGATTGAGTAGTCTAACGGTCAGAGTTGAATGTGCAGTGGGTGCTGTTGTCACTTCAGGGCTCCGAGACAAGGATATCCTTGAGGCTCAATGGGCTAACTGAGCAGATTGTACCGCAGCGAACGCTAACTCAGAGTTCGGCTGCCCAACGCGGAACATCGTTCTAAGCTCTAGATCCTGCGAAACGATTCTGAACAAGGAGGCTATATGCCAGAACTGCTGCCATCACAACAACCTGCCCGCGGCTCGATGCCGCCGTTTCGAGTGGATGTACAGATTCATGACCTGCTTATGAAATCCAAGGAGAGGCCTGCTGTTCCGCCTCAACCACCCGCACAACCTTTGACCTTGCCGGAACCGGCTTTTCCCCAACATCCTGAGCTGCTCGGCAAAGAGCCTGCCCCTTGCGTCCGCGAGCCGGGCGAATCTCCGTATGAGCGCCGCTGGACGGCGCCGCTGGTATACCGAGCCATGCGAGGCTGGCTATTCCCGTACATTAAGTCGCGCGTTCTGCCGGGTGATTTTCACCCGATCATCGCCTATCTGTTTACAGAGTGGAAATGCAACCTGGACTGCCATTACTGCTGGGCGTTTGATAACCGGGTCAAAGGAATGACGGAGGACACCGCACGCCGCTCAATTGATTGGCTGCACTCCACCACATGCCGCGTGCTGGCGCTAATGGGCGGCGAACCGTTGCTGCGCCCGCAGTTCGTGCACAAGGTCATCTATTATGCGGCTAAGAAGGGCTTCTGGGTGTACTTGCCCACCAACGGGCGCCTGCTGCGGCCGGAAGTAACCGACCGCCTCGCCGACGCGGGAGTGGCCATCGTCAATTTCGCCGTGGACGCCGTGGATGAAAAGCCCGGCCTTCCGAAGGCGCTTAATTCGGCCCGCGAATACTTCAATTACCTGGTCCGCAAGCAGTATCAGTACGGCTACTCAGTCTTCTTCAACATCAACATCTGCCGCACGAATCTGGAAGACGTGAAACAGCTCACCGAGATCGCGCACGATCAGGGCATTGCCACCGATTACCATATCAACGAATCGCCCATGATCGAGCAGCCTCACTTCAAGCATCTCGGCGAAAACAGCACCTACATTACGAGCGAAGATTGGTCACGGGTGGACTCGCTGATCGACTGGTTAATCGAAAAAAACAAGAGCGGCTATAAGATGGTGAACTCCGTAAAACGGCTAAGCGACATGAAGGATTTTATGCGCGGCAAGGTAGCACCCTGGAATTGCCGCGCCGGACAGAACAACGTGATCATCCGCGTGGATGGGACGCTCGCGCCGTGCTTCCCGATGTATTCGGCCACTTACGATTGGGGTGTGACCGGCAAGCATCGGT
>JBOGJZ010000407.1:0-7236 GCA_050745645.1 Terriglobia bacterium
TCGATCGCGATCGGCAAGATGCTCGACCAGAGCGGCTATCTGCAGGACTTGCGCGACGAGCGGAGCGAGGAAGCCGACGGGCGCGTCGAGAACCTCGCCGAGCTCGTTTCGGCCGCGCGCGAATACGAAGGGCGCGAGCCGGAACCGACGCTGAACGGTTTCGTCGATCGGTTGTCGCTGCTCTCCGATGCCGACGAAGAGGCCGGGACCCGCGACGCGCGCGTCTGGATGATGACGCTGCACAGCGCCAAGGGGCTCGAGTTCCCGGTGGTGATCCTCGCGGGCCTCGAGGAAGGGCTCTTCCCGCACTCGCGATCGCGAGACGATGAGGAGGAGCTCGAAGAAGAGCGGCGGCTCTGCTATGTCGGCATGACGCGCGCCATGCGCCAACTGATCCTCACCCGAGCTTTGCGCCGCCGTTCGTATGGCGAGGATTACCTGCGCGGCACGCGGTGCTCCCGCTTTCTGGATGAGATTCCGCCTGACCTCATGGAAAGTGTGCGGCCGGAGGCTCCGCTCTTTAAGACGGCGGCAGCGTGGGACGGCGCGCTCAATTCCGTAGAGAGCGTTGAGCAATTTCTCGAGCGGCGGGGTGATGCAGCAACGCAAGCCTCGGGCCCGCCATCAGTCCCTTCAATGCGATCTTCGTCACACTCCGGCGGGAATTCACCACAATGGAAGCTGGGCGCGCGCGTCCGCCATCCAAAATACGGCTTTGGCACGATAGTCGAACGCGAAGGTGAAGGCGGCGATCTGAAACTTACCGTTAGCTTCCCCGGTTACGGCAGGAAAAAACTGATTGAGCGCTACGCCTCGCTGGAACGCGCCTGAGCGCTGCAGTTCAGTCTGTTATCTATCCTCAGTCGGGCGAGTTCTGTACCAGAGTCGCATTACTGGGGCTCGCCGTCTCCGAAAGCGCCATCTGCCGAAGCAACGCTGTGAATTGAGGGTTGGAACGGACAGAATCCAGCAATGGGTCCGTTTTGACATAGACCATGAAGGTGGAGTGGTCTTGGTAGGCTCTCTCGAGCCATTCGACCGCGTGGTTGCGATCACCCAGCCCGATATACACCAGGGCGATGCTGAATGCGGGCACATACTGAGTGCGCGATTGCAAGGTTAAGTCATCGAGCATCTTCCGAGCCGCTGCCGTATTTCCTAAATGCGCCTGACCATAGCCCAGCAGCCCGTCAAGGTACGGATCATGGCCTGCTAGCTGTCGTGCCGCCTTCAGCTCACTGATGGCCTTGCCGGGAGCCGACTTAGCCAAATAAGCCATTGCGAGGCGAGTGTACGCGGCCTGAAATTTCGGGTTCCCGTTGATCACCTTGCGATAGCACCGGATGGCTCGATCATAGGCGCGGCTCCAATACAGCACGCGGGCGGCCCCTGTGTTTACTGCAGACGAGACGCTATCCAGTTGCGTGCCACGGTTTGCCTCATCAACTGCTTCCTGAATGCGCCCCACGGCTGCGAGATACATCCCATACCAGATGTGCACCATTGGATCTTCCGGATTCAGAGCAATAGCCCGCTGAAACTGCTGCGCGGCCCTCGACCAGTTCCATTCGTAATGAAACGCGATCATTGCGAGCGAAGCGTGCGCTGAGGCAAGTGAATCGTCCAGATTCACTGCCTTGAGCGCAGCGTCCTTGGCGGGGGGATACACCTGCCAAGGCGGTTCTCCGTAGGATCCCAGCACGACGTAGGCATCAGCGAGGCTTGCATAAGCTTGCGCATATTGTGGGTCCTGCTCGATCGCCTGTTGAAAATAGCCAATGCTTCGCTTCACCGTTCCTTCAGTTCTCTGGTTAAAGTAATTGCGTCCCTCCATGTAGAGTGCATAAGCCTTGGAGTTTTCTGTGTCCTGCCGCGCCAGGCGCATCTTCGATTCACCGGAGAGACGGAAGGGCCCTGCCTGCACCACTTTCTCCGCAATTTCTTCTTCGAGAGAAAATATCTGTTGAGGGCTCGACTGAAAGACGCCCGCCCACAACAAAAACCCGTCGCGCACCCGCACCATTTGGAGGTTAACTCGCACCTGGCTCGATGAAAGTTCGATGTTGCCGTCCAGGATTGCATCTACTTTCAATTTGCGTCCAACCGTTAAAGGGTCAACTGTCGGGCGCTCGTACTGCAACACTGAAACGGTCGGCCGGACGATAATTTGCCCGGTGCGCCATAATCTGGTGGTAATTGCGTCCGCTAAGCCCGACCCGATACTTTTTTGCTCAGCATCGGCGTTCAGAGGTTGAAAGGGCAACACCGCCAGTGAGTGGATTGTCGCTGGTTCCCCCGTAGCGCGCCGAGACTTCACGAAATGCGCCCCCGCCAGCGATGCGCTCGTCAAGGCCATCAATACCACGGCGATCTTCCAAATGGCTGAAAGAGAGACACGCTGGCTAGACGTTTGGGGCTGAACGGTTGAGGCGATAGCCGCTTCGGCAGGGCGTTCTGACTTTGCCAACTCAGAGGCTTCAACGAATCGAACCTCGCCCACGAACCGGTATCCCCTCGTCGCCACCGTTTGGATGTACTCGTGGCCTCTGTCTTCAGTCCGCAGCACCTTGCGAAGACGGCAGATGGAGACTGTAAGGTTGCCATCCTCAACGAAGGCGTCACCCCAGACAGCCCTTATAAGATCGGATTTTTCGACAAGGTGGCCGCACCTTTGGATCAGAACAACGAGAACGTCAAAGGCCTTGGCTGTCAATTCCAGCGGTTCCCCATGTCGCAAGAGCAAGCGCTCTCCTGGGTCAACCCGGAAGGGTCCGAACTGGTATGCCTGGCTGGCGTTCGGGTTCATGGCTTGGCAAGAATCTTATCACAATTTTGTAACGAAAATTAAAGGACCTTACTAGCTCCTTTCTGCGAATCTTGCCTCAAGTTGGTGCCGTGGTTCGCGGCTCATCTTGAAGCCGTTAGGTGGCATGGTAACAAGCTCGCAAGCTGTTTTATGAAGTCATGGTGGAGGACCAATCACAGATGATGTGGAAAACGGCGGGCTGTTGGGCTATGGCGGGAGTTGCACTCGTGAGCCTGCTAACCCTTGCCGGTTGTATAGCCAAACGCTCCAACACGCACCTCGCCTTGACCGGTATTGTCAGTTCGGATGCCGAAGGCCCGATGGAAGGCGTCTTGGTCAGCGCCAAGCGGGTTGGCGGCACGATCACCGTAACGGTTGTTAGCGACAATCAAGGCCGTTATACCTTTCCTGTAGGCAGGCTTGAGCGCGGCCCATACGCTATCACCGTTCGAGCTGTCGGCTACCAGCCTCTCCAACTGGAGATGGCAACGACTGTGGGCCCAAATGGCTCCGAATACAACATCAAGCTCCAAAAAACGTCCGATCTCGCCGAGCAGCTCACTTCAGCCGAATGGGTGATGAGCGCGCCAGGCACCGCCGCACAAAAGGCATCGCTTTTTGCTTGTACTCAATGCCATACGGCCACGCAAGTCTTCAAGAGTACTTATGACGCGGCTAGCTGGCAGCCCACCTTGGTTCGAATGTGGAATTACGACCCAGGCAGCACGTTGAGCGATCCTGTACCATTGCCTTATCACGTGGGACCTAAGCCCGAAGACAAAGAACTTGCTAAGTATCTGAGTACCATCAACTTAAGCGGTGGCAAAAGCACCTGGAGCTTCCCACTCAAAACGCTGCCGCGCCCGAAAGGGAAAGAAACACATGTCATCATCACTGAATATGATCTGCCGCGCGCGGATGCCGCCCCACACGATGCGATCATGGATTCCAACGGGATGATCTGGTACGACGACGACAGACAAGCCATTCTCGGCCGCTTGGATCCCCGAACCGGCCAGACGAAGGAATGGCCACTACCAATAGTAAAACCGGGATTCAACCCTGGCTCGCTGAACTTAGCCGTAGATCATGCCGGCAATGTGTGGATCGCTAGGCTGTTTCAGGCCGCAGTTGCTCGATTCGATCCGAAAACAGGAAAGATCACGACTTGGTCCGAGCCGGCAAAGTATAACAATGTTCATTCCCGTACCTCTCACCTGGGCGTCACGCCGGATGACAAGGTGTGGTTCGCCGATACCTTCGACCGCCTGTTGAATCTTCTCGATCCTGCCACCGGCCATATTTCCACCTATCCCGCATTCCCGACCTGGAAATGGTCCTGGGCGGCCGATGCGGGATCGGGGGACAGGGGAAAGAATCCTGAGGGCCACTTCATCTTTGGGGTCGGCTCTGATTCAAGAAATTGGGCCATCTTCGCCGATAAGGCGGGCAGCAATATCGGGGTGATGGACCCTGCGGGCAAAACGGTGCTCTACCCCACCCCCACCGTAAACTCCGGACCCCGCGAACTGCGTGTTGACTCTAAGGATCGGGTCTGGTTCGGCGAGGATAACGTGGCGAAAATCGGGATGTTCGATATTAAAACCAAGACATTCAAAGAATGGACTACCGACCCTACAGGTATAGCGGACGATTACGGGGCCGCAATTGACAAGGACGGCTACGTCTGGACTGGGGGCGTTGAGAGCGGTTTCGTCACTCGGCTCAATCCGAAAACCGGTGAGATCACTAAGTATTTGCTTCCCCGGCTGGACGTGAACATCCGCTGCATCAACGTCGATAATCTCACAAACCCTCCGAGTCTTTTGATTGGAGAAAATCACCAAGGGAAAATCGCCTTGATTCAGCCTTTGCCATAGCAAGGCGGGCAAAACACGGCCGACTTCTTTGAACTGGAGGTTATATGATCTCACGACGGGACTTCTCGAAGTCGATGCTAACAGCCGGGGCAGGTTTGCTTGCCGCAAGCGAGGCCGTGGCAGCAGCGGCTCCGGCTTCGGCACCCAATACGGATCCCGGAAGACCTGGCGCTCCTTCCAAAGGCCGCGTCACCAAGGTTCGAGGGCTCATTCATACTCCGCCGACGCCATTTACACCCGACAATCGCATCGATACGGACACCTTCCAAAAATTGGCGGACTTCATGATCCGGCATGGAGCCGACGCCTTCGCACATCCGATGCATATTGGGGAAGCCTTGACGTTGATGCCCGACGAGCGCCGCTTCATCGCCAAGCTTACGGTGGAGGCAGTAAATGGACGGGTTCCAGTTATTATTCACACAAGTGCCACGGGAACCGACGAGGTGGTCGCGCTCTCCCAATACGCTCAATCGGTGGGCGTCGACGCTGTGATCTCGACAACTCCCTACTACTGGCATCCGCCGGCGATTGGCGTCACAGAGCATTTCGTGAAACTCGGATCGTCGATTGACATCCCCTTCTTCGCCTATCACAACGAAAAGGCCGGACCTCTGCCCACCAGCATTCTTCCGGAAATTATTCGTCGCTGCCCGAATTTCATCGGTCTCAAAGAGGCCAGTATAGGCGCGAGATACCTAGCCGAAGCGACCCGTGTGACCCAGTCGCTGCGCCCCGAGTTCGGTGTCTTTGCCGGCGCCGAATACACGCTCTATACCATGCCGGCAGGCGGGGCCGGATGCTATTCGCCTACCGGCTACATTGCTCCGCGCCTGGTTAGGTCACTCGTGGACGCTTGTGTTGCGGGAGATTACAAAAAGGCTCTCCCGCTGCAGCTCAAGGTGTCCGAACTCACTACGATCCTGGCTGAGTTTTATACCTATTCTTCCTCGATGGCTGCGATGGAGATCATGGGGCGGCCGTGCGGAAAACCCCGGCTGCCCATTCCCACATTGAGCGTCGATGACATGAAACGCCTGGAAGCCCGACTAGCCGAAGGCGGATTCCTTGATAGTGAACCTCACGGCTGGACTTAAGGGAATGCGAGGGCGAGAGTTTTAGGTGTTTGAGTTTAGATTTGAGTGCGAGCCATGCGGAATCCAAACACGGAAAACCCTGTAAACACTTTAGAAGGAGAAACAACCATGATATCTAAACGCTGCAGGCCCCTATTCCGGTACGAACTCTTCGGCTTTGCAATTCTGTCTCTCAGCCTTCTTGCGTGCTTCCCATTGTATAGCCAGGTTACGGGCGGTATGTTGTCTGGTACGGTAACCGACCCATCGGGCGCCGTGGTCCCAGGCGCGAAAATCATCGTTACGAACACTGCTACCGGCGTCAGCCGGAAAGCGACCACCAATTCTGCCGGCCTCTATACTGCGCCAAACCTCCAGCCGGGATCATATCAGATCACTGCCTCGGCAACTGGGTTCGCAACCCAGGTGCGGCCCGGTGTCAATATGACGGTCGGCGGCCAGCAAGTACTGAACTTGGTCATGCAGGTGGGCGTGATCACCCAAACCGTGGAGATTACCACTGCGCCTCCCATCGTCCAGTTATCCACTTCAGAGATCACGCACGAGGTGAGCGCCACCACGGTTCGGGAACTGCCCCTGAACGGCCGCGATTGGACACAGTTAGCCACCCTTCAACCCGGCGTGATCTCCATGGGATCGCTGCAGCCGGGCATTGGCTCTGGCTCCGGCTCCGCCCGAGGGAACCGAGGGTTTGGAACTCAATTATCGATCTCAGGCGGCCGCCCCGAGCAAAATAATTATCGCATCGACGGAATTAGCGTAAACGATTACGACAACAGCAGTCCCGGAGATGCTCTGGGCGTTGCGCTGGGCGTCGATTCTATCCAGGAATTTTCGGTTCTGTCCAGCAACTACTCAGCGGCTTACGGGCGCACGTCAGGTGGTGTGATCAATGCGATCACGCGTTCAGGGACTAATAGTTTCCACGGCAGCGCGTATGAGTTTCTCCGCAATGCAGCGCTCGATTCCAGGAACTATTTCGACAAGACGCAGATTCCTCCTTTCCGTCGAAATCAATTTGGCGCATCCGGCGGCGGGCCGATCAAGAAGGACAAAACTTTCATCTTCGCGGATTATGAGGGTTTGCGCCAATCCTTAGGCGTCACCAACGTCGATACCGTGCCGTCGGCCAACGCGCGAAACGGGATTATCGTGAACAGCGGCGGCACGATTTCAAATATCACCGTCAACCCCAGCGTGGCAGCCTTCCTTCCCCTTTGGCGGCTTCCGAATGGGCCTCTTCTCGGTCAAGGAAACACAGGAATTTATTCTTTTGTGTCCAATCAAATCGCTACTGAGAATTTTTTCACCATCCGTCTCGATCAGCACTTCTCGGCTAAGGACAGCCTCTCCGGTGTTTACCGGTTCGATGATTCGCTGGTTAGCCTGCCCGATGTCCTGAACGACGTGCTCACCGGACAGAAGGCCGCAGACCAGTCGGTCTCAGTCGAGG
>JBOGJZ010000408.1:0-4676 GCA_050745645.1 Terriglobia bacterium
GGGCAGAGGCGCTCAGGCGCAAAATACTCTGTTATGCGGCGCGTGAAACCCAGCCGGTGAATCCCGGCTGCCGCCATCACCAGGGCATCGCAATCGCCGCGGTCAAGTTTAGCCAAGCGCGTATCGACGTTTCCGCGCATGGGGATTAACTGAACGTCAGCGCGAAGGCCACGCAGCTGAGAAATACGCCGTACGCTGCTCGTGGCGATGCGCGTGCCTGAAGGAAGTTCAACCAGCCTTTGCGACTGGCGAGAGATCAGCACGTCGCGCGCGTCCGCGCGCGGCGGAACCGCCGCAATCCGCAGTCCCGGTGGTTGCTCCACCGGCAGATCCTTCAAACTGTGTACAGCCATGTCCACCGTCCCAGCGGCAAGCGCCTCCTCGATTTCCTTGATGAACAGGTTCTTCAAGCCAGGACCTGCCGGCAGCGGTGCGGTCAGCTTGTCACCTGCGGTCTTGATGACCTTGATTTGCGCGTTAACCCCGAGGCGCTCCAGGCGATTTTTAACCCACTCCGCCTGCCACAAGGCGAGGCGGCTTCCGCGTGATCCGATGAGGAGATCCATGAGGAAAAAAGGCTGCGTCTAACGGGTTGTTGAAAAAACATTTTGTCATGCTGAGCGCAGCGAAGAATCTCTGTGGCTCAGGGCAGGCTCCGCAAAGCATGTGCTTATAGCAGGTTGCTGAAAAGCCGTCCGGAACCGTGTCATTCCAAGCGCAGCGAGGAATCTCTCTCTGCAAGCAAATAGCTTACGAGATTCCTCGTCGCCTGCAACTCCTCGGAATGACAGGCCGGATGAGTTTTTCAGCGACCTTATAGATGCGTCGCTCCGCTCTGCATGACCTGCGAAAAACCTTTTTCAGCACCCTGTTGCCGCCAGCTTCGGCGCGCCTTATTCTTCGCTGATGCCAAAAACGCGCCGGATCATCTGCGCCAGCGTTCTGTCTTCGGGCTGGCCGGCGGCGCTCTTCAGCTCAGTAATTGGGCCGTGCAGAATTTTGTTCAGGATGGCTTGCGTGAGCCCATCGACCGCCTCGCGCTGCTCCGCGCTGAGCGTGGAGAGCCGGCCGCGAAAGCGCTCCAACTCTTTTCCCCGGATGCCTTCCAGCCGCCGCTCGATGGCGACTATGGTGGGCGCCATGTCACGCGATGCCAGGCGCCGCAGCATCCTTTGCGTCTCCTGCTGAACGATCTCTTCAGCCCGCGCCGCTTCGCGCTGCCGTAGTTTCCGGTTGGCCGCTACCACTTGCTCGAGATCATCGATGTTATAAAGGAATACGTTGTCAAGCTCTCCGGCGGCAGGATCAACATCGCGCGGCACGGCGATATCGACTAAAAATACGGGGCGATTTCTGCGGACTGCCAGCATGCGCTCCGCGTGTTCCCGGCGAATCACGAAGTGAGGCGCGCCGGTGGAGCAGATCACGATGTCGGCCTTGTGTAGATGGTCGAAAATGCTGTCGAAACGAATGGCCTCGCCCTTAAAGGCTTTGGCTAGCTCGGCAGCCCGCTCGTAAGTGCGATTGCTGACAAAGACGCTTGCGGCTCCACTGGAGGTAAGATGGCGGGCCGCCAACTCGCTCATCTTGCCTGCGCCCAGGATGAAGATAGTCTTTCCTTCGAGGCTTCCGAAGATTTTTTTTGCCAGCTCAACGGCGGCATAAGAGACGGAAATCGCCGCGCTGCCGAGCGCCGTTTCGCGGCGCACGCGGCGTCCTACCGCCAGCGCTTGGTTTGCGACCTCATGCAGTTCGCCCTTCAGCGCGCCCGCCTGCTGTGCCATGGCAAACGCTTGTTTGAATTGACCCAGGATTTGGGGCTCGCCGAGAATCATCGAGTCAAGGCTTGATGCCACCCGGAACAGATGCTCGATGACGCTTTCCTGCCGCCGCCAGTAGAGATGCTTGTCGTAAGGCGCCAGGCTGCAACGATGATAGTCCGCCAAGAAGCTGCGGATAAGGGGTTCGGGGTCGCCGGGAATCGCGGCGTTGGCGATCACTTCCACCCGGTTGCAAGTGGATAAAATGAGGCCTTCGGCAATCCCTTCGCGGTGGACCAGGCCCGAGAGGGCAGCCGTCAGGCGGGAATCATCGATATACATCCTCTCGCGCACTTCGACCGGCGCACTGCGATGACTGATTCCGGCGAGGATGAAGTTCATACCCAAAAGCCTCTGGTCTAACGTATCCGGCTGACGATGGGGAAGTAGCCGTGCTGCAAACTTAGAAAGCTGATCCCCAAAAATGTCACCATCGTAGCGGCAAAGCCAAAAATCGCCACGTAGGCGGAGCGCCGGCCCCGCCAGCTTCCGCTGAAGCGGGTTGAGAACAATGCGATGTAAAGGAACCAGGTGAGCAGCGTTGCCAGAATCTTGGGATCTAATTCCCAATTGCCGCTCCAGGCGCGGCTGGCCCACAGGGCTCCGGTGATGATGCCGACGCTCAAACAAACCAGGCCAAATGCCAGCGAGCGATCATAGAGCCGATTGCAGACTTCGAGCGAAGGAAGCCGGTCGTAGAACGCTCTCGGCTGCTTGGATTTCAGCACGCCTTCCTGCAGGAGGTAGAGAATCGCCGCTACGAAGGTTAGAAAAAGTCCCGTATAGCCCAGGATCATCGCCGAGCCGTGAACCAGCAGCCATCCCCCGCGCAGCGTCGAAGACACGAACGGGCGCGCCGGGTTGAGAACGGCGGCTAATGTAAGAAGAAACACGAAAGGGAAGATCAACACGCCAAGCCACGTGATGTGGTAGCGCCGGTAAAGCAGAAAAAAAGCCAGCGTCACGTTAAACGCGAAAAATGACAGCGCGCTGCGCACGTCAACGACGGGCAACCGGCGTAACTGCACGGCCGCGAAAACCAGGGCCGCTCCATTCAAAAACAAGCCCGCTGAAAGGGCGGTAAGCGAACCAACCCCCACGGAAGGCCGTCTGCGGATAATAGAAGGAATCGTCAGAAGAGTGCCCAGCCCGTAAAAGGCCAGCGCAGCCTCTAGCAGTCCTGAGTGCATAACAGTCTGAATCCTAGCCTCCCAGTATAGCAAAATATAGCGTCCTCACCGGGGCATGCCTGCGCTTGCCACGGGGCGCGAGTAACTGACCATCGCGTTCCTGATATAATGCGCGGTTGCCTGCTTCTATTGAATTCAGGAGGTGGCGTTTGCGCGCCGGCGATCACGAGGTTCAGGATTTAATACTCCAGCGGCAGAAAAAGCTGAGGGCAATTGCCGGTCTCGGCTTTGAGCTTTATCCGCGCAAGTTCGAGCATACCCACACGCTTCCGGAAATTATCTCAGAATACTCCGAGCGCACGGCGCAGGAACTGGAAGCGGAGAAGGTTCCGGTACGTGTGGCCGGGCGAGTGATGACTATTCGCCCGCACGGCAAGGCTGGGTTTGCGCACCTTGCAGGCGGCGGAAAGCAGCTGCAGATTTACGTCCGGCTGGACGCGGTTGGCGAGCGGGACTTTGAGCTTTATAAGATGCTGGATATCGGCGACCTGATCGGCGTTGAGGGCGCTCTCTTCCGTACCCGCACGGGCGAGCTCACGATTCACGCTGAGAGGCTGCGCTTTCTCGCCAAGAGCCTGCTGCCGCTGCCTGAGAAGTGGCACGGTCTCGCTGACGTGGAAATCCGTTACCGCCAGCGTTATCTCGATTTGATGGTGAACGATGAAGTGCGCGAAATTTTCATGCGGCGCAGCCGCCTGATTCACGCCCTGCGAGAGTTCCTGGATCAACAGAGTTACGTGGAGGTAGAAACGCCCATGATGCAGCCGCTCGCGGGCGGCGCCATGGCCCGGCCCTTCATCACCCACCACAACGCGCTGGACATTGATCTCTACCTGCGCGTTGCGCCCGAGCTCTACCTGAAGCGGCTCATCGTGGGCGGTCTCGACCGGATTTATGAGATCAACCGCAATTTCCGAAATGAAGGGATATCAACCCAGCATAATCCCGAGTTCACCATGCTTGAGTTTTACCAAGCCTATGCGGACTACCGGGATATGATCTCGCTGACGGAGCGGCTGCTGCAGCACGCCGCCCGCGCCGTGCTCGGCAAGCTACAGTGCGAGTTCGACGGCCACACGATTTCATTCGAGCGCTTCGAGCAGATGACGATGAAAGAGGCCATCGTGAAGCACTGGCCAGCGGCGGCCGACCTGGGGCCGGAGCTTCGCGACCTGCAGAACCCGCGCGCCGTGTTCGCTTGGGTTGAGGCGTATAACAAATCCGCCCCTAAACCCTTGGAGGTTTGCGAAAACGATTCACCCGGGAACACGCTGGCGGAGCTCTTTGAGGCGGTGGCTGAGCCGCATCTGATCCAGCCCACGTTCATCCTCGATTACCCGCTCGAGGTCTCGCCGCTCTCAAAGCAGAAACCCGATGACCCGAATTTCGTCGAGCGCTTTGAGCTTTACATCGGGGGAATGGAAGTAGCCAATGCCTTCAGCGAGCTGAATGATCCAGCCGAGCAGCGAGACCGGTTCGAATACCAGCAGTTACTGCGGGAAAAGGGCGATCTCACCGCGCACGCCATTGATGAGGACTACATCCGCGCGCTTAGCTATGGCATGCCGCCCACCGGCGGAGAAGGTGTCGGCATCGACCGCCTGGCGATGATCTTCACCAATTCTCGCTCGATTCGAGATGTGATCCTTTTCCCCCTCCTGCGTCC
>JBOGJZ010000409.1:0-2821 GCA_050745645.1 Terriglobia bacterium
TTGCCGGCTCTCGTGCCTCTGAGCGCTCTGATGGCGGCCGTTTGGCAGGAGGTTGAGTCTGTGCAGGGTAGCCGGCTACCAGACTGGCTGACCGCTGGGCTAGCCTCCATGATCTTGATTGGATTACTCATAGCTGCCTCTACCCGTTTGCTGTCGTTCCATTCTATTCGCGCCCATCTGGCTGCAAAACTTCCGCCGCCGTTGATTGCAGCTCTGGCTCCTTCGATGCTTCTGAGCGGGGCAATTATAGCCGCCCTCGGATTCCTCGGCCGTAACATGGCCACGCGCCGGTCAGGTCTCCGCGCTCGCGCCCTGATCTTTGTAGTGGTCGCGGTTACCCTTCCCCTGTTGACGTTGCGCTGGATCAGGCCCGTTGAAAACTACTACAGCGTCTTCTCCAGCCGCGCGCTGGCCCATACTATCTTTGCAAGCCAGGAGCGCGATCTCCCCGTCTATGGCTACTATTACTTTCGGACCGGCCTGCCCTTCTATCTGCGCCGCCCGGTGGGACTGGTTACGAACGACGGCGACGAGATGACCAGCAACTATGTTGTCTCGCGTTTCAAAACGCTGAAAAAGTTGACGCGAGGGTTGCTCAGTCCTCTCACGGATGTCAGCCCAGCCGAGGGCGCCGGTTCTCAGACTGCCGCGCAGTGGATGGATGAACCGCTGTTCGTCAATGGCCGCCAATTGCAGTTGCTTGCCCGCACAGCTCCGGGTCCATTTCTCCTCATGGTGCGCGACGCTCAGATCAATCAGGCGCTCGCCGCGATGGGTTCGATGAAACCGCTGTGGCAGGCGTGGCAGTTTTCCGTGTGGGAAAAGAAACCTCAGCCACGTTGAGTTGTCCGGCGGCAAACAGTGCTGTGCAACCGTGCCTGAGCGCAAGCTCTACCAGCTAATGGGTCGCTGAAAAACTCGTCCGGCGTGTCATTCCGAGAAGCCGCAGGCGGTCCCGAGCTTGCAAGGGAGGAATCTCGTAAGTTATTTGTTTGCAGACCGAGATTCCTCGCGGAGTTTACCGTGAGCCTCTTCGCTTCGCTCAGAGCGATTCGTAGAGGAGCGAATCGGCTCGGAATGACACCGCTCTGGAACGTTTTTCAGCCATCTGCTCAAAGCATGTGCGGCATCTGCGGAATTTTAAATCTCGCGCTCGAACCGGTTCGCTCCCGCGCGGCCATTGACTCGATGTCTGCCTGCCTCACTCACCGGGGGCCGGACAATCAGGGCGCTTTCGAACTGCCCTATCTGGCGCTCGCTATCCGCCGTCTCAGCATCATTGACCTTGAAACCGGAGATCAGCCGCTCACGAACGAAACCGGCGGCGTCACGGTGATCTTTAACGGCGAAATCTACAACTACCGTGAGCTCGCACGCCGGCTGGCGCAGCGCGGCCACTGCTTTCGGACTCATTCGGACGGCGAAGTGATCGCTCATCTCTATGAAGAACGCGGCACGGATTTTGTTGAGGACCTCAACGGCATGTTTGCCATCGCCCTGTGGGATGAGAAACGCAAGCGCCTGGTTCTGGCTCGCGACCGCGCGGGCGAAAAACCGCTTTATTATTGGACCGGCAATCAGACCCTGGCGTTTGGCTCGGAGATCAAGTCGCTTCTTCAGTACCCGGAAGTTCCTCGCACGCTGGACGAGCAGGCGCTGCGCGAATATCTCTTTTTCGGCTACGTTCCTGCGCCGCGCAGCATCTTCGCCGGCATTCACAAGCTTCCGGCGGGTTGCCGCATGGTGGCGGAGGGCGGGCAGATAAAAATCGAGCCTTTCTGGCGGCTGCGGGATTACCTTCGCCCGCCCGGGGGGCCGCCGCTCATGCGGGCGCAGGTAACGGACCTCGTTGATGAGCTTCGCGCCAGGCTGCGGGAGGCGGCCGTATCGCGCCTGGTGAGTGACGTGCCCCTCGGTGTTTTTTTGAGCGGAGGAGTGGATTCTTCCGCTGTCGTCGCGCTGATGAGCGAGCTCGCCCCCGGCCAGGTCAAGACCTTTTCAGTGACGTTTGGTGAAAAGTCATTCAGTGAAGAACCGTATTCCAGTCTCATTGCCCGGCATTTCCGTACCCAGCATCATGTCCTGAAGGTGAATCAGTCCAGCCTGCGGGAAGGCCTGGAAACGATGGCCTGCAATCTGGATGAGCCCCTTGCGGACCCCGCCGTGATCCCCACTTACTTGATTTCTCGATTTGCCCGTCCTCACATCAAGGTGGCGCTTAGCGGCGAAGGCGCAGACGAGCTGTTCGGGGGCTACCCCACCTACCTCGGCGTTCAACTGGCGCGGAGTTACTTGCGGCTTCCGGCTGCCATCCGGCGGCAAGTTTTCTGGGGGGCGAAAGCGCTGCTCCCTGTCTCATCGGGCGCTGTGCCGCTGGGTTTCTTTCTGCGCCGTTTTCTAGGCTACGCGGAAAGAAATCCAGCCGAGAGACACCAGATCTGGTTTGGCATGTTCTTGCCCGAGGAGCTAGACCAGATTTTCCCGTCCGCCGCACCCGGGCAGGCAGCCGCCAGCCACAGCGCCCTGGAGCCAGTCAGCCGCGCGATCGAAGCCGCTCACTTTGAAAATGAGCTTGCTGAAGCGCTTTATCTGGACTTCTGCCTCTACCTGGCAGACGACCTGCTCGTGAAGGTGGATCGGGCCAGCATGGCCTGCTCGCTCGAGTTGAGGACGCCCTTCCTTGACCATCGTTTGATCGAATTCGCCGCGCGCTTGCCCGCTTCGCTGCGAGTGCGCGGCTTCCAACTGAAATATCTGCTCAAAAAGGCAGTCGAACCCTGGCTGCCGCGCCAGATCGTTTATCGCCAGAAGCGCGGCTTTT